>CALHTB010000077.1 GCA_938038785.1 uncultured Acidimicrobiales bacterium | reverse complement strand
ATGGCCACGATGGCACCCGCACAGGCCAGGGTTCCGGCCAGGCTCGCTCGTTTGTCGTACCACTTGAAGGTGGGGCGGAACGAGGTGCTTCCGGCGCGGATCTCGAAGTACGTGGCGTAGTTGATGACACCGTAGGTGGCCAGGAAGAACATCGAGATAATGGGGGCGATCGCGTTGAGATCGCCAACAGCGACTGTGGCCAACGCAATGATGAACGAGATACCCAAGGCCTTGCGTGGGTTGTTCGCCGGGCCGGCGCCTTCGGCAAACCGGTCGAGGCCCGGCAGCACCTTGTCCTCGCCGAGGCGTTGGAGCACTCGTGGGCTTCCAAGGGTTGAGGCCAGCGCCGATGAGATCGTGGCGGCGAGGACGCCGACGAGCATCGTCCATGTTTGCCACGACAGGTCTCCGATGATCGTGTTGGTGTCTTCGACGAGAATCGACGCGGGCACGGCGCCAGCGAGGAGCACCATGACGACCAGATAGACCGTGGTTGACAGGCCAACTGCGGCGAAGGTTCCTCGAGTGATCGATTCGCTCGGGGTGCGAAGATCGCCAGACATTGCCACACCTTGGCTAAAGCCGGTTACCGCGGGGAAGAAGATGGCGAATGCTTGCCAGAAGCCCATGGGCTCGGTGTCTGCGCTGGGCTCGGGCGAACCGAGGTTGTCCCGGAATTGCGTGAGGTCGAAATCGCCGATGGCACCGAAGAAGAACGAGAGCAATGCAATGACGAGCAGTGCCATAACCAAGAACTGCAGACGGGTGGCGAGGTCGGCGCCAATGAACCCGATCAGCGCGATGAGCACGATGAGCCCCGCGGCCGCCAGTTGAACGAGAACGGTGCTGTCTCGTCCGAGGGCGGTGATGACGGCTTCGGCGAAACCGATCGAATAGAACGCGATCGAGACTGACAGCGCGAGATACAGCACGACGCCCACCGCTCCACCGAACTCAATGCCGAGCGTTCGAGAGATGATGTAATACTCGCCGCCGCCGCCCACCCGCATATTGGTGGCGACGATCGCAAGCGAGATGCTGGTCAGCACCGACACCAACGTCGACAGAGCCAGAATGAGCAAGGCCTTGGTCAAGCCAACCGCGCCGATCACTTGGGGCACGAGTAGGAATAGGACCAACCCAAGGATGGTCAGAATGCTCGGTGTGAAGACCCCGCCGAAGGTCCCTAATGTCCCCGTCTGCTCCGTCGGTGTTGCCTGTTGTGTCGACGCCATGTCCCGCAGATCGTAGGCGCGCCAAAGCTCAATCGTCAGCTTGGGCCCCGAAGTTGGCGAATCTGTGATGGCCGGCGGCCCGCTGCTAGCTACAGCTCATCAACGGTGAGCGGCCCTAGTTACTGCGCGCTGGGGAACTTTGGGTCGCGCTTTTCTTGGTGCGAAGCCAGGCCTTCGAGCACATCGGCGCCGCCGAAGTTCATGAATTCGAGTGCAAGCGACGTGTCGAAGATTGGGGCGGCAGTTCGGTACCAGTGGTTCAACGAGTGCTTTGTGAATCGAAGCGCATGCTGGGCCATGCCAGCGAGTTGCTCGGCCACTTCGAGCGCACGGTCTTGCACCTCGTCGTCTTCCACACACAAGGAAACCAGCCCTATGCGCTCGGCTTCTTCACCGGTGAGGGTGTCGCAGGTCAGGAGGTAGTACTTCGCCTTGGCCATGCCGCACAGCAATGGCCAGCAGATCGCCGCGTGGTCACCCGCGGCAACGCCGAGGCGGGTGTGGCCGTCGATGATCTTTGCGGTCTTCCCAACGATCGACACATCGGCCAGCATGCCGGCGACGAGTCCGGCTCCGACCGCAGGCCCGTGCATGGCGCTGACGATTGGCTTTGAGCAGTCGATGATGTTGACCACGAGATCTCGGGCCTCGCGCATGACCTGCATTCGCCGGTCATGATCGTTGACGATCTCGTCGATGAGCTCGAAACTGCCCCCGGCCGAGAAGCCCTTGCCCGCCCCACGCAGAACAGCGACGCGGGTCTCGGGATCGCGATCGATGGCCCGCCACACGTCAGCGAGCTCGGCGTGACCTTGTGGAGAGACCGCGTTTAGGCCGGGTCCATCGAGGGTCACCCGCAGCACCCCGTCGACTGGCCGGTCGAAGGTGAGGGTGGGGAAGCGGTCAGCGAGGTCGGTCATGGCGAGATGTTAGGGGCGGGAAGCCTTGTCACGCCGAGCTAGCGCAGAACATCGTGGGGCAGAAGTCCAGGCTGTAGGAAAGTTGGTCGTATCAAGCGGGTTTGGTCGTAGGTGGCTAGTACTCCGGGCATACTCGACAGCATCTCTGTTCAACCAATGCCCCCCGGCAATACCCCGCTAGTCGAACTGCGAGCCTTAGCGCCTGCGGGCACTCGGCTGTTCGCAAAGCTCGAGTGGTACAACCCCACCGGCTCGATCAAGGACCGGGCGGCCTGGTTTATGTTTCAGAACGCGATTCGCGACGGCCTCCTCGCTCCGGGCGCTCCGCTCATCGAGTCGACCTCGGGCAACACCGGCATCGGCCTTGCTCGGCTCGCACTTGTGCACGGGCATCCAATGACGATCTGCCTGCCCGGCAACTCGACCAACGAACGCAAGCAACTGCTTCGGGCCTACGGTGCCGACCTCGTCGAGGTAGACGGCGGGCCGAACGACTCGATCGAGCGAGCCAAGGAACTCGTCGCTGCTGGTGAGGGGTACATGTGTTACCAGTACGGCAACGCGGGCAACCCCGAGTCCCACGAGTTCGGAACGGCGCTCGAGATCGTTCGCGATTGGCCAGAAGAGGCTCCACCCGAACACGTCTTCTGCTCGTACGGGACCGGCGGCACCCTCACGGGCACTAGCCGCGGGCTTCGCAAGTCGTATCCAAACATCCGGGTGCACTCGGTCGAAGAATTCGTGCACGACCCAATCAGCGGCATGAGGAGCCAGGACGATCCGTTCCAACCACCGATCGCCGACCTCTCGCTCGTTACCGACCGCCACGAAGTGACCAAGGCAGACGCCATCGCCGCAGTGTCCGCGACGATGGCAACCGAGGGCCACTTCGTCGGAACCTCGTCGGGCGCAATCCTTCACGCCGCACAGACGTACCTCTCCGACCACGGCGGCACTGCCGTGACGCTGCTGCCAGATGCCGGCTGGAAGTATCTCTCAGGAGCGCCCTGGGCGGAGCCGTCATTAGGGTGAGGCCATGGCTTCATCACCGATGCGATACTCCTCGCTGGTCACCCGAATAGCGAGCGACGGTGCCGAAGGTTGGGCGGTCCATCACCTGGCGATGCAGGCCGAGGAGCGCGGCCAAGACGTCATCGTCTTGAGCGTTGGCGACCCCGATTTCCCGACGCCCCAACCCATTATCGACGCCGCGGTCGATGCGTTGCGCTCCGGTGACACCCACTACGCCTCGATCCCGGGGCGACACACGCTTCGATCTGCGGTCGCAGCCGACATGGCGAGGCGAACCGGCCTCGATCTGGCGGCCGAGAACGTCATCATCACCAACGGAACCCAGGGCGCCTTGCACCAGGCGAGCCTGTGCCTGCTCGAGGAAGGCGATGAGGTCATCGCGCTCCAACCGATGTATCTCACCTACGAGGCGACGCTGCGCATGGGTGGGGCCGCGCTGGTCAGTGTCGCGCAACCATCGACCAACGGCTTCCGTCCCGACGTGGGTGCGATCGCGTCTGCGATTACTCCGGCCACTCGGGCGATTGCCATCACGACGCCGAACAACCCAACCGGCGTCATCTTGACCGCCGCTGAACTCGAGGGCATCGCCGCACTCGCACGAGAACATGATCTGTGGGTGATCTCCGACGAGGTCTATAGCGACTTGCTCTTCGAGGGCGAGCACATATCGATTGCGTCCCTGTCAGGCATGGCCGAGCGGACCGTGACCGTCACGAGCTTGTCGAAGTCACACGCTATGACCGGCTGGCGGGTTGGGTGGGCGGTAGGGCCCTCCGAGCTCATCACCCACATGGACACGCTTCAGCTCAACGTGAACTACGGAGTGCCTGGCTTCATCCAGACCGCTGCCTACGAAGCGCTCGTGTCGTATCGGTCGGCAAGTAACGAGATGCGAGACGCCTATCGCCGTCGCCGAGACATCGCCGCAGCAATCCTCGCCGAGTGCACACACATCGATGTCCTGGTGCCCGAGGCCGGCATGTACGTGATGATCAACGTCGAGCGGGTCGCCGACTCGGTTCGAGCTTTCACCGAACAGCTCTACGCCCAAAAGCAGGTCTCGGTCATCGATGCGAGCGCGTTCGGCCAGGCGGCTGCAGGTTGGGTGCGTGTCAGCTTCACCATCGGCGACGATCGGCTGGCCGAAGGTTGCCGGCGAATTGTCGAGTTCGTCAACGAGAGCGCTGATCACTGCGGTATGACCGGTGCCGATGGCGCCAACAAATAGTCTCTCGCTATGCCCCAGACCGACCTTGTGCGTCTCCCCAAACGTGAACGCGCTCCTTTTGCCTCGATGGTGCGGCGCATTGGTTTTGCCTGTGTGCTCGTTCTGTTTATCGCAGTGGTGGTCTGGCTTGGCCGAGACGGGTACGTCGATATCACCGATGACGACTCGATTGGATGGCTCGACGCGCTCTACTACGCCTCGGTCACGGTCACGACAACCGGTTACGGCGACATCACCGCCGTCAGTGATAGCGGCCGTCTAGCGACGATCTTTCTCATCACCCCGGCGCGAGTCATGTTCCTGATCCTCGTGGTGTCCACCACGGTCGAGGTGCTCACCGAGCAGTCTCGTGAAATAGTCGCCCAACGCCGCTGGAGGCAACGAGTGAAAAACCACACAGTCATCGCCGGCTTCGGCGCTACCGGGCAAGCAGCAGCCAACGATCTTCTGGCTCGCGGCGTTGATCCCGCCGAGATCGTCGTCGTCGACTCGAGCAAGGCCCGCATCGAAGCCGCAACGCACCAAGGACTGGTCGGCATTGTCGGCGATGCCACCCAGACCGAAACGTTGCAGCAGGCCGCGATCGAAGACGCATCATGGATCATCGTGGCCCCGAATCGTGACGATACGGCGGTGTTGGTCACGCTGACAGCGCGCGAGCTCAACACCAAGGCCCACCTCGTAGCCAGCGGTCGCGAACAGGAGAACCTGCATCTTCTTCGCCAAGGCGGCGCTGACGAGGTCATCGATACCACTGCCGCGGTGGGTCGAATGCTCGGCCTCGGAACCCACGACCCTGGCGCAGGCATGGTGCTCGAGGATCTCCTCGCCGCTGGCGTCGGGCTCGAACTTGTCGAAGTGGCGCCCGATCTGTCTGGTGGCACGCCCCATATTCCCGATGACTGCACCCTCGTAGCCATCCTCCGCAACGGCGACCGGCTTCCTCAGGCCGACGTACGGCTCGATAACATCGCCACAAATGACCGAATAGTGGTACTTCGGGAGACGTAGTGGGCCTAACTGCCGCACAAGTTGACCATTTCAACGAGCACGGGTTTGTCGCGCCGATCGACGTCATGAGCGCTGAGGAGGCTGGCGAGCTACGTCGCCTGCTCGAGGAGGCTGAAGCTGCCTACCCCGAGCACCTTCATGCCGAGCACCGCAACAACATCCATCTGGTATTGCCGTTTATCGGTGAGCTTTCGCGAGATCCGAGAATCGTTGACTACGTCGAATCGCTCGTCGGCCCCGACATCATGCTGTGGAGCACGGTGCTGTTCGCCAAGGCACCGCATTCGGGTTCGTTCGTCAGTTGGCATCAGGACGCGACCTATATGGCGGTTGGCCCACACAACGACGTCACCGCATGGCTGGCCCTGTCGCCGAGCACGCTCGAGAGTGGCTGTGTGTCGATGATTCCGGGTACCCACAAGTCAGGCAAGGTCGAACATGTCGACACCTTCGGCGAGGACAACATCTTGACCCGAGGCCAAGAAGTTCAGGGCGTCGACCCCGACACGGCTGTCCACATCGAGCTGCAACCCGGGCAGATGTCGCTCCACCATCCGTGGGTGGTGCACGGCTCTCAGCCCAACCGCACCGATTATCGACGCATCGGCATTGCGCTCCAGACCTACATGGGTGCCGACATGCGCCCAACCCGAGGCCCGCAATACGTCACCCATGTTCGGGGTGCTGCGGTTGATTCGTCGTGGATCGAGCTGCCACTGCCTACCGAGTTATGCGCACCCGACGGAATTGCGAACCGTGATGCAGCGAACAAGTCATTCGCCGACATCTTGTATAACGGAGCCGAGCAGCGTCGCAAGCTCTAGGTCGGCACTCTCTGGTTGATGGCGGTAAAGACGCCGAGCTCGCGGCCTGACGAAGGCAGGCGGGCGACGAGGTCGAGGTCGAACCCGACGTCGTCGAGCACGTCGATGCTGTCGGTAGGGAACGCAAGCACGAGTTCGTCGGCCGTGGATCGCCAGTGCATGGCGAGCCGTGAGAGAAAGTCGGGCGACGAATAGCGCGGACGAAATGACCGTCGCGTTTCGTAGGGCGGGTTCGTGACGATCACATCGAAACGCGCTTCAGCGACCGGGGCGAGCAGGTCGCCTTGACGCACCTCGACCGATGTGTCGGACAGGTTCGCCTCTGCACAGATCACCGCTGACTCGGAAATGTCGAGCGCAACAACCGAGGCGCCCCTGTCGGCAAGAACTCCCGCAAGAAGGCCACAGCCTGTGCCGAGTTCGACAACGCTACGCCCGTCCCATTCCTGATTAGCAAGGTGCGTTGCGAACAGGGTTCCGGAGAGATGTACTGCCGGATCGAACACGCCACGATCGATGCGATAGTCCCGGCCATCGAAGGATACGTGTGCTTTGTCGACTGCTGTTGTGCGGTGTTGGAAGGGCCATTTCACGATGCGCTCCCAATAATGAACGGATGGTCAACTTTTGAAGTTCCCCGACGGTAACCGCGATATTGGGTCTAGTGTCGTATGTGGAGTAGCTAACACGCTGCTCCAGGCCAGCCGAGGTTGGTCCTGAAGGAAAGCAAAGCACATGCAAGGAACGGTCAAGTTTTTTAACAACGAGAAGGGCTACGGCTTCATCTCTCGTGAAGGCGGCGACGACGTCTTCGTTCACTACTCAAACATTGATGGTGACGGCTACAAGTCTCTCGAAGAGGGACAGGCAGTCGAGTTTGACGTCGCACCAGGACGTAAGGGTGAAGAAGCCCAGAACGTTCGGGTCCTCTAGAACGAACTAGTTGATGTAGGCGCCGCTACCGCAAGGGGCGGCGCTTTCGTCGTTTTGGGCACGACGTTTTTGGCGAGACACCTCACGTCTTGTCACGCTTCGAGTGTCCTGCGGGCGATAGCGACACCTTCATTCATTCCGAGTTGGTCAGTTCCATCCAAACCCGCTCGACGTGGAAGACGAACTCTTCGCTTGCAGCTCGAGCTCGGAATGGGATTCGACCAGAGCCAAGAAGCCCGCGCCACTTGTCGGTGAGGGCCGCTGCCGCGTCGACCGCGTCGTCGTGGGTCGCGGTGTTGGGAAGCCCGAATCGTGCCGCTCCGACGTTCGACAAGAAGCGCTCGAACTCTTCGACGAGCGGGCCTGGAAGCGTGAAACGTCCATCTCGAAATTGCTGCAACAGCTCGGCGTCTGGGGCCGGGAGGGCTTTGGTTGCCGGAACCGACGTGAGCATCTCCCGCATTTCGTCGGCAGTTTGCCACCGATCGCTCGGATTGGTTTGTAGACCTCGAGCCACGATTCGGGCAAGTGCTTGAGGAACTTCCGGCCGGCGGCGTAACAGGACCGCCTCGAGGTTGGTGTCATCTCGTTCGCTCACTTGGGCGAGTGACTGTGTACCAAACGGAGGCTCGCCTACGAGTAGCTCGTAGATAACCGCTGATGCTGAATAGAGGTCGGCGCGGCGGTCGATGTCGCCATTTGGACGGGATTGCTCGGGCGCCATGTAGAGCGGTGTACCCGCAGCCTTGGTGAAGCCCCGTCCTCCTGCAAGGTCTTTGGCCAGCCCAAAGTCGCCAAGTACAAGTCGGTCAGCCCGGATTGGCCGTCCAGTTCGACGGGCGTCGGCGAGTTCGTGGGTGGACACTGTGCGAAACAAGATGTTGGTTGGCTTGATGTCTCGGTGCACCGCACCAAAATCGTGAACGACGGCAAGTGCATCGAGCAGCTCGATTCCAATCACGATGGCCGCGCCTACCGAGATGAGCTCACCCTTGTCGCGGACCTCTTGGAGGCGGTCTTGCAAGGTGCCTGCATCAGCGCACGACATCACGAAGTAGGGCCGGTCATCGTCGGTGTTCGCAATGGCGTGAATCCGAATGACGCGCTCGTGGTCGATGCGCCGCAAGATTCGCGCCTCTTCAATAAACCGGCGACGGATGTCTTCGTTCGTGGCCCAATTCTCGGCGAGGACCTTGATGGCCACGCGATCGTCGAGGACCTTGTCATGAGCTAGCCAGACGGTGGCAAAGCTGCCAGCACCCAACGGGTGCTCCAGTACAAAATTGCCGATCTGGCGAGCCACCTCGTCATCCTCTCAAAGACTCTGTGCAATATCGAACTGCGAACGGGGAGTATGCCCCATTTCGGATAGATCGCCGGATGATTTACACTCAGAAAGTGGGGAAAACACGGGGGAGTGGACGGATGAGTCGACCTTGGACCCTCGCTGTCGACTTCGGAACGACCTCAACGGTCACCGCAATGTGCGATGACACCGGGTCTCCTGAGATTCTTGAGGTTGACGGCAATCGCAAGATCCCGTCAATGGTCGTTGTGGACGACGATCACACGATCGTCGTCGGAGTTGCCGCTGCGGGCCTGGCTAGGTCGATGCCACAGCGCACCATTCGTACGCCGAAGAACCGACTCGGTGATGCCGTGCCGATCGTCGTAGGCGGAACGCCCTTCCAGCCGGTTGCCTTCGCAACATCGGTGCTCAAACACGTCCTCGATAACGCGTCTCGGGTCCAAGGTCAGGCCCCGATTCGCACGCGGCTCACGTATCCCGTCACGTGGAACCGTCCGAAGCAGGCTCGTCTGCTCGAGGCAGCAGAAAACGCCGGCTATCCCGAACCCGAGCTTGTGGCCGAGCCAATCGCCGCCGCACTGACCTATGCCGACGCGACAGATCTCACGGTTGGAGGTCATGTTGCTGTCTTCGACCTCGGTGGAGGCACGTTCGACACGGTGGTGTTGCGGCGAACGCACAACGGCTTTGCTGTCGTGGGCCGTCCACTTGGAGATCCCCAGCTCGGAGGCGAACTCTTCGACGAGATCCTCATGAACTATGTCGGCGAACAAATTGATCAGGCCATGTGGGACGAGCTGCTCGTGTCTGATGAGAGCGACTGGATGCGCTCCGCTGCTCGGCTTCGCGCCGAGTGCAAACGGGCGAAGGAAGCGCTGTCGTCACATCCTGTAGCCGAGGTGTCC
Source organism: uncultured Acidimicrobiales bacterium (assembly GCA_938038785.1). Classification (GTDB taxonomy): domain Bacteria; phylum Actinomycetota; class Acidimicrobiia; order Acidimicrobiales; family SHLQ01; genus SHLQ01. The sequence continues at coordinate 8,530 of CALHTB010000077.1, read as the reverse complement.
GTGGGCCTGCCCGGGGGAGGGGTCGACGTGTCGATCACCCGAGATGAACTCGACCAGCTCATCATCCCGTTCATCGATGAGGCCATCGAGCTGCTCAACACTTGCATGTCTGATGCGAGCAAGTGCGGTGACACTATCGATGCCATTTACGTGAACGGCGGCGCCAGTCGCATGCCGATCGTCGAGCAACGAGTTCGTGACGCCTATCCGAACACGGTGGTGAGCCGTCGCGGGGATCCGAAGGTCGCCGTCGCCCTTGGTGCCTTGCTAGCTGTGCCGGGCGGACTCGACGAGTCGCTACAACACTCTTCCGAGCGGACCGCGGGCGAGGAAGGCGACGAGACCAACACACCGTCGGGCCCCGCTCCGCAGCCACCGACAATCGCGGTTCCCATCGGCCCAGAGACCCGTGTTCACAACGGAGGGCAAACGGCCCCTCCGACGAATTAGGTCACGCAATTTCAGCGATTTGCGCCGACCGAGGTCCTCGGTTGCCCTCAATTTGGGGTCACACCTGGCCGATTAGGAACGTTCGCGCAACGCTTCCATACCTGCGACCCAAACCATGTCGACACCTACCGCCATCTCGAACCACTCGCCCAGGTGGGCTCAGCGGTCGTTCGGCGCGTACGCGATCAAGATTCTGGCGTTCGCTATCCCCGTCGTTGCATCGATTCTGTGGACGATTGTGCTCGGCCGGATTCTCCCCGAGCCATCGGGGTTTGTGGGCCATTTCATCTGGTGGACGATCATCGCAGGTGGTGCAATCGTCGTAGCGATGTTGGTCGAGCGTGCGGCCCGACGCATGTTGCCAATGGCGATGTTGTTGCGCTTGGCGCTTGTATTTCCCGAAGCTGCTCCGTCCCGATTCTCGATGGCACTTCGGGCGAACTCGACCCGCCAGCTAAAGCGTCGCATCTCAGAAGGCATCGTCGATGAGACCGCGACTCCTCAGGAAGCAGCTACTGCGCTTCTCGAGCTCAGCGCAGCACTCAGCGTTCATGACCGCATGACGCGCGGTCATGCCGAACGAGTGCGGGCGTACGCGGTGATGATTGGCGAACAGCTTGATCTCCGGGACGACGAGTTGAACAAGCTTCAGTGGGCGGCCTTGTTGCATGACGTTGGCAAGCTCGATGTCGATGCGACCATCTTGAATAAGCCCGGCGCACCGAATGACGAAGAGTTGAAGTCCCTTCGTCAGCATCCAGAGCGAGGACGCGAGTACATGGGCGCGCTTGGTCCATGGCTTGGCGAGTGGGCCTTGGCTGCGTGGGAACATCATGAACGCTTCGATGGCACCGGCTATCCCGCTCAGCTCGACGGCGACGAGATTTCGTTGGCTGCTCGCATCGTGTCGGTCGCCGACTCCTACGACGTGATGACGTCGACCCGTTCGTACAAGACCGCAATGGACCCGCAGACGGCTCGTGCCGAGCTGCTTGCTTGCTCGGGAACGCAGTTTGACCCGGAGATCGTCCGGGCATTTCTTTCGGTTCCGATCTCGGAATTGCGCCGACCATTCCAAGCCGCGCTCGGCGCTGGTGCGTTGGCTTCTCTCGCCCAGGTGGCCGAGATCCGAACGATCGCCACAAGTGCTGCCGCCGTTGGAGCCGCCATCGTCGCGACCACCGTTTCGGGGGCTGAGCCACCGCCGGCGATCGCGTTCGCAGATGAAACTCCCGTGGCAGTCGAGATCATCGAAGACAGCCCGCTCGAAATTCCCCTTCGCACGACAATCGCTGCCGACACCTACACCCTGGACTCGGTTGACGGGCCGGCTACGGCGACCATTGTTGAGGACACGTTGCTCATCGAACCCGCTCCCGAAGAGAGCGGAACGGTCACCGTTGTGCTCACGGCTTGTAGCGGCGACACCTGCGACACAACCGCGATCGTCGCCGAGGTTGTGGCGGTCAACGACGCTCCGTTTGCGAGCGCTGACTCAGCAACCACCGACGCTCTCCAAGATTCGATCTCGATTCCCGTGCTGGCGAACGACACCGACGTCGACAGTGGCGAACTATCTATCGAGTCGAGCCAGGTAACCATTGGTGATGGCGCTGTTGAGGTGTCCGCCGACCGGCAAGAACTGTTGTTCACCCCCGAGCAAGGGTCGATTGGTCCGTGGACGATCGAATACGTCGTGACCGACGGCGGCAACGGGTTTGATCGTGGAACCGTCACCATTCTCGATGGTGACCTTGCTCCCGAAGCCAACGACGATGTCGCCACCGTGGTGGTCGGCGAATCGATAAATATCGATGCCCGCGCCAACGATCGTGATGACGGCGGAGTGGATCGCCTCGTCATCATCGATACTCGAGTTCTTGGGGCGGCGAGCTCGCAAGCCCAGGTGAGCGTCGACCCAACAACGGGAACGCTGCTGTTCGTGCCGGGCCCAAATCCTGGTGTCGTTACGGTCGAATACACCATTCAAGATCGGATGCTCCGAGAATCAACTGCGCAGATCCTCGTCGAAGTAACTCCGGTCGTGCCGGTGGCCGAGGATGACAGCGCCACGATCGAGCAGGACACGTCGGCAACCGTCGATGTGCTGGCTAACGACGGCCCAGCCTCCTTGGATCTTGCTACGGCGACCGTTCGCATCGTGTCGAATAGCGAAGGAACTGTGCAGGTTGCGAGCGGCGAGATCTCTTACACCCCACCGCCGAACGCGGTGGGAGAAGCTGCGGTGGTGTACGAGGTTTGCTCTGGCCCCGAGACGTGCGATACCGCAACGTTGCGAATCACCGTCACCGAAGTGCAGTCGTCGCAAGCGTTCCGTGCTGATGGACGGCTGGACGTGCCAGCCGATGGTGGGCCTCAGTTGATCCCATGGGCTGTCGTGAGCGCTGGACGAGACGCAATTGCGCCGGGCACGACGTTCTCGATTCGCACCGACTCTCCGGGCTTGTTCATCACACCGCCAGCAATTTCGTCGACGGGTTCGGTGACGTTCGAACCTCGACCAACGGCATCAGGGGTTGCGCGCACGACGGTTACCGTCACTGACGGTGCTGGTACTCGCGAGTACCGCTTGAGTCTCTCCATTAGCTGAGCGGCTCGTCAGGAGTTAAGTTCATAGACGCGGGAAGTTGTAGATTTTTCCAGAAGTACGTCACTTTTAGTAGCTGTACGCCGAAAGACTCCCGTGAAGATAACAACCCGCAGAGCCGTAATCATCGGCCTTCTTGTTGCACAGGCAGCAAGTCTTCTTGCGTTGTTCTTCGTATCGGGGCGTATCGCAGCTGATGCCGAGTCTGACCATCAGAACGCACTTCTGAACACGGAGAGTGCTGAAGCTGTTGACCGCATGCGGGCACATATTCAACCTGCCGAGTCGATCGTTCAGCTTTCGAGCAGTGTTCTGGCCGATCCATCGATCGAATCCGAATCTCTCCGTGACTCGTTTCGAGAAGCAATGGAGCTTTCTCCTCAGCTCGATGGTGTGTTTGTGGGCGGTGCTGATGGCTCGTTCATGTATGTCTCGCGCGACGGTGATGGCTACCGCGAGAAAACGATCGAACTAATCGATGGTGTTCGAGACACGACCCTTGTGTATCTCGGAGCCGACGGTCTCGAGCTTTCACGAGAGTCAGACCCCGCCGATACGTACGACCCGACCGCTCGGCCCTGGTATCAGGCCGCGTCCAGTGGTGGCGATGTCATATGGACCGACCCATACGTGTTCTTCACATCCCAACAGCTCGGGATCACCACCGCCTCCCCAATCGTTGTTGATGGGGAGATCACCGGAGTGGTCGGTGCTGACCTCGAACTCGGTTCGCTTTCACGCTTCCTGACCTCTATCGATAGCGGCACGGATGGTCGCTCGATCATCGTCAACCAAGACGGTGTTGTCATTGCTCACCCTGACCCAGGACTCATCCAGCGACCGGTAGACGATGGGCTCGAAACGGTGGCGATTGCCGACCTCGACGACACCCAAGCCCGTGCTGCGGTTGCGTCATATGTATTGGAAGGCGCCGACACCGACGCTCAGCTCACCTCGTACCGAGTGGACGATGTCGAGTCCCGCGGGTCGTTCCGCAATGTCGAGGTTGGTGAAGGTGTCTGGACTGTGGCCGTGTTCGGACCAGAGGACAGTTTGGTCGGCAACCTGGCGTCGGCTCGCGCTACCGAGCGCACGCTGTTGGTCGTGGCAAGCATTCTGGGGCTGCTACTCGTCCTGCTCGCTGGGACACGGGCAACCCGTCCACTCGACGAGCTCGAAAGCCATGCGTGGTCCGACTCGCTGACTGGCCTTCCGAACCGGCGATCAATCCTTCGCTCGGTGGACCGCGACCTCACCAACGACGACGGTTGGAGTTCGGTCGCGATGGTCGACGTCGACAAGTTCAAAGCAGTGAACGATACGTACGGGCACCAAGTGGGCGACGAAGTGCTCGCCGAGGTGGCCAGACGTGCTCAAGACAGCCTCCCCGAGGGGGTAACTATCGGTCGGCTTGGTGGCGAGGAATTCCTCATCGTGATGCCCGACGCCGGAATCTCCGATGCCTGGGAGATTTGCGAGGACGTCCGCCGTGCCGTCAGGGCAGCCCCGGTGCAACATTCAACGGGCGCTCTCGACGTGACGGTCAGCCTTGGACTGGCAACCGCAGAGAGACCGGCATCTCGAGACCATATGATCTCGGTCGCCGACGTAGCCTTGCTCGAGGCGAAGTCCACCGGCCGAGACAAAGTCGTATCAGGTTCCGGACCCCGCTCAGTCGGCACCGAAACCGGCTAACCACCAGCGTTTTTCTGAGTCTGATGCACCCATACCGTGCACCATCCTCAGAAGAACGTGCGTTTTAGGAAATTTCGACTGCGGTTGCTGCGACCGAGTCGAGGATCTTGGCGTAGCCGGTGCACCGGCACAGGTTACCGCTGAGGCCGATCTTGATTTCTTCCTCGGTTGGTGACGGGTTGCGTTCGAGTAGCGCGGTGGCCGACATCAACATGCCGGGCGTGCAGAAGCCGCACTGCACCCCGCCGAGGGACAAGATGTTGCGCTGAAGAGGGTGGAGGTCGTCTCCGTCTGCCAGCCCTTCGATCGTCGTGATCTCTCGACCCTGGGCTTGCACGGCCAGGTACGAACACGAGTTGATCGGCTGGCCATCGAGCAAGACCATGCACGCTCCGCACTCACAATCGTCGCAGCCTTCCTTGGTGCCGGTGAGCCCGACCTCGCTGCGAAGCACGCCCGAGAGGTTGCGGCTGGTTTCGATGGCCACGGGATAGTTGACGCCATTAACGGTGAGCTCTACGGCGTTCAGTGGTGATGTGCTCATTGGACTGCTCCTACACCGAGGGCTCGGTTAACGGGGACGGAAATCTGTTCGCCACTTGCACGGCGGGCGGCCGCGTCGACTGCACGGCTGGCCATCACCCCAATCGTGTGGCGACGGTATTTGTCGCTTGCTCGGAGGTCGCTGATCGGTGCGGCTTGTTCAGAGGCGGCCTCGGCCACTGTTGCCAAGGTTGTTTGGTCGGCCGAGCCGCCAACGATGCCGTCGAGGCCGGTGACCTCGAGGATCGTCGGGGCCACCGCGGTGAGGGCAACCCGAACTGAGGTGATCGTGTCGCCGTCGAGCTCGACCGACGCGGCTGCACCAACGATGGCGATTTCCATCGCCCGTCGATACTCGAGCCGGACGTAGGCGCTCCCGCTGTTGGCTGCACGGTTAGGGATGACGAGGGCCGTGCACAACTCGTCGGCCTTAGCGCTGGTTTGGCCTGGTCCGGTCCATAACTCGTCGAGCCCGATAGTGCGGGTTCCTGAGGCTGAAGCGAGTTCGGCCGTGGCGCCGAGCACGACGAGGGGAGCGCCAGTATCCATTGCGGGGGAGCCGTTCATGACGTTGCCACCGAGGGTCCCTACGTTGCGGGTAGCTGGCGATCCAACGAGCGCTGCTGCGTCAGCGATGGCGGTGAACTGGTCGAAGATGGTCGGGTCGGTCATGAGGCGGGCGTGGGTGACGCCCGAGCCCACCCGGGTCGACTCGCCCGATGCCTCGATAGCGGCAAGTTCGGCCACCCGATCGATAGCGATGAGCGTGTCTGGAAGCGAGCCCTTGCCTTGGCGAGAACCGACGACTAGGTCGGTGCCACCTGCGATTGGGCGGGCCCCGGCGGCGAGGCCAGCGAGGATGTCGTCGAGTGACGTTGCGATGGTGAGGGTCACTATGCCTCCTGTGATTCTGGTGTGTTAGTGCTGGTTGACATGGCTTCCCACACGCGCTCGGCGGTCATGGGGAGTTGGAAGATCCGCACGCCGGTGGCTGCACTAATGGCGTTGTTGACCGCGCCACATGTGGCGACATTGGGCGCTTCGGCGAGCCCCTTTGCGCCACGTGGACCCGCGTTATCGGTGAAGATCTCGACGAACTCGGTGGTGATCTTTGGTGCGTCGGCGATGGTTTGCAGCTTGTATTCGAGTAGCCCAGCGTTTCGTTGCCGGCCGGCATCGTCGTACTGGGTGCCTTCGGTCAGGGCCTGGCCAATGCCCATCAAAATGCCGCCTTCGACCTGGCCATGTGCGGCGATTGGGTTGATGATCGTTCCCGAATCGTGGGCGGCGTGGACCTCGAGCACTCGGCTCACACCGGTGTCTTTGTCCACCTTCACGCGGGCAACGTGGCACGAGAACTGCGGGGCGAGCCAGGACGAGAAGCCCTGGTCGCCAAGACAGGTCGAGCCTTTGATCTCGGGCCACTCACGGGCATCGGCAGACGCGCTGCCGAGGATCTCGCCCTCTTCGCTCGCACCGGCGAGTTCGACGATGGCAATGGCCTTGCTGGGTGTACCGGCGACCGATGCTTTTCCTTCGCCAAGAACGATGTCGTCGGCGCTCGCCTCGAGCTGTTGGGCGGCGAGCTCCTTGATCTGGTCGGCGATCTGGCGGGTGGCCTTCTCGACGGCGCGACCGTGGTTGAACAGGGTCTGCGAACCCGAGGAGCCCGGGCCAGCAGGAGCTGCGCCGGTGTCTTGGTAGATCAGCTCGATGTCGGTTTGGTCGAGGCCAAGTTCGTCGGCGGCGAGCATACGCAGCGTCATCACCGACCCGGTGCCACATTCGCTTGCGCCGGTGATGACTTGGACGCTGCCGTCACCGTGCATCTTGGCGTAGGCACCCGCAGGCGCTGCGAAGCTTGGCCACCAGCCAACGGATATACCCAACGCCTCACCCTCGGGGAGGTCGTCGCCCCAGCCCGCCGACTTGGCGGCGAGCTCGAGGCACTGGTCGAGGCCGATCTCGTCGTAGGTCTGACCAACGGCACCGGTGCTTCCGGTGGTGACGATGTTCTTGCGGCGGAAGTCGAGCGGGTCCATGTTGATGGCCGCTGCGATCTCGTCGGTGTGGGACTCGACCGCCCAGCAACCCTGCGGTGCGGTTGGTGCGCGAACCGAGCCCGATGGTTGGCGGTTGGTGTACACGAGCCGGGCATCGATGTGGACGTTTGGGATTACGTATGGACCAGCCACATGCATTGCGGCGGCCTGCGGAAAGAACGACGAGTCGGCCATGTAGGCGCCGTTGTCGAGCAATAGCTCGCCCGTGCGAGCAACGATCTTGCCGTCGGCATCGACACCGGTGGTGATGTCGATGATCATGCCTTCTCGGCGGCGATCGGGGGCGATGAACTCTTCCCAGCGTGAGAACACCAGCTTGACCGGGCGCTTAGCTGCGCGAGCCAGGGCCGCGACATGGGGCTCGAAGTGGCCGCCGCACTTGCCGCCAAACCCTCCACCCAGGTGTGGCGCAACAATGCGGACTTGGCTGTTCGGAAGTTCGAGGCTTTCACACACCAGGGCTCGGGCGTCGAAGGGAACTTGGGTACTGGTGTAGATGGTGACCTTGTTGCCTTCCCACTGAGCCGCAACAGCACGGGGCTCGATCGGGGTGGCATGGCTTGCGTCGGCTACGTACCGGCTGGTGATGACAGTGGCGGCGTCAGCCATGGCAGCTTCTGCGTTACCCATCGAGATCGCAGAGTGGGTGGCGACGTTGCCCGAGAAGGGAAACTCGCCGGTGTTGTCGTAGCTGTCGAGGTTGGGATGAACCGTCGGTGAGCCGTCTGCGACAGCAGCCTCCAGATCGAGCACAGGTGGAAGCTCTTCGACTTCGAGCACGATGGCGTCGAGCGCTTGCTGAGCAACCGCATCGCTGATGGCAGCTACGGCGGCGATGACCTCGCCCTCAAACCGGATGGTGTCGGTGGCGAACAGCGTGCGATCGCTGATGCCATAGGAGAAGCGAACGTCGGGCACGTCGGCTGCGGTCAGCACGGCAAACACGCCGGGGATCGAACGGGCCGCAGAAACGTCGAGCTTCGTGATCTTTGCGTGGGTCACCTCGCCGTACTTGAACTTGGCCACGAGCTGCCCGGTGAGCGTCATATCGGCCGTGTAGCGGCCCGTCCCGGTCACCTTGTCCGGGCCATCAGCTCGCACAAATTCGGGCATGTCAGTTATCGCCATATCGCAGCTCCTTGGACGATCGTTCAACGCCGCACAGCTTCGC
>CALHTB010000076.1 GCA_938038785.1 uncultured Acidimicrobiales bacterium | reverse complement strand
TCGTCGTCCCCACCAGCGAGCGGCTGGTACTTGGCAACGATCAACCTCACCGCGACCCAGGACGAATCACTCGGATTGCCCAAGCACCCGCCGATCGCACTTCGTTTCCTTCCCGCGTCAGGTTCGGTGCCACTCGCCCGCCGGCCAATACCTCGCCGAGACTTCCGCTCGGATCCGTCCACAGCTTCCAAAGTCGCTACGCGAGCTCCGCTCCGCCCTAGTCTTCGCCGAGACTTCCGCTCGGATCCGTCCTCGACTTCCAAAGTCGCTACGCGAGCTCCGCTCCGCCCAGGCCTTCGCCGAGACTTCCGCTCGGATCCGTCCACAGCTTCCAAAGTCGCTAGGCATTCTCGAGTTGTGCATGTTCCCGAAGGCACCGCCCGCATCCAACTCGACCTATCGCCGTGGTGCGAAACCGTCACGATTCGCTCGGTCTCTTTTCGACCGATTCACCCAGCGATCGCGGCGTCGCTCATGTCGGCCGACGTCGCCGGATCAAGCTTGGTCGGCAGCACCGATCGAGAGTCGGTTGTAGCACGGCTTCGTCGAGCACGCGACGACCGAGGCAATCGAGCCGTGCTCGAAGAGATCGCCGTTGCCTACGAACACCTGCAACATCGACGGTCGGGTGACGGCGTGGACTACCCGTCGTGGCGGGTACGCCATGCCACGTTGTTCGACGACGATGCTGATCGACTGCGAACTCGATGCGAAGCACTTCCTGGTGGAGGCCCAACGATCAGCGTGATCGTGCCGGTCTACAACCCCGAACCACGCTGGCTACGCAAAGCGGTCGAGTCGGTACTGGCGCAAACGTACGAGCGGTGGCAGCTCGTACTCGTCGACGATCGGTCAACCGACACGGAAGTCGTCCAACTTCTCGACGAACTCGCCGCGTCCGACGACCGCATCTTCGTACGACATCGAGACACCAACGGTCATATTGCCGCAGCCACCAATGACGGGCTCGGACTTGCCACAGGTGAGTTCGTTGCGTTCATGGACCACGACGACGAACTTGCCCCATTCGCGCTCGCAGCCGTAGCGCTCGAATCTGACAACGCCGACCTCCTCTATACCGACGAGGACAAGATCGACCAAGACGGCAAGCATTTCGATCCGCATTGCAAGCCGTCGTGGAACCCCGAGCTGCTACTCGGACAGAACTACCTGTCTCACCTCACCGTCATCCGTCGTTCGGTCATTACCCAAGCGGGAGGCCTGCGCACGGGTTTCGACGGCTCACAGGACCACGACCTCGTGTTGCGGGTGACAGCCGTGATTGCGCCGGATCGAATCAAGCACATCCCGCTCATCGCCTACCACTGGCGAGCCATCGAAGGCTCTACTGCGCTTGCCCCCGGCGAGAAGTCGTACACCGAAGACGCTTCAGTCCGCGCCCTCGCCGATCGCCTCGGAGCCGATTGGACAGTGTCGGTTGTCGACGCCCCAACGGCATATCGCTGCACTCCCCCGCTCGATCAGTTTCCGCTCGTGTCCATCATCATCCCGACCCGCGATCGAGTTGATTTGCTGAATCAGTGCATCGACAGCCTCCTTCGAACCACCTATCCCGCGTTCGAGATCCTGATTGCCGACAATGATTCGGCCGAACCCGAAACGCACGCCTGGCTCGAAGCGTTCGAGAACGGACACGATCATCGGGTAGTTCCAGCCCCCGGGCCATTCAACTATTCCAAGGTCAACAACGTCGCTGCCGCCGAGGCAAAGGGCGAGCTGATCCTGTTGCTCAACAACGACACCGAGGTCATCGAACCCGGCTGGCTTGCCAGCATGGTCCGCTGGGCACTTCAACCAGGCGTCGGCGCCGTCGGGGCAAAGCTGTTGTATCCCACCGACACGATCCAACACGCCGGCGTGGTGCTTGGCCTTGGTGGACTGGCCGGCCACGGCCAGCTGCATGAGGCAGCCGAGTCGACCGGCTACTTCAACCGCCTGGCCATCACCCATGAGGTTGGCGCTGTTACCGGGGCATGCCTGTTGACGTGGAAGTCGACTTGGGACCAGCTCGGCGGCCTCGACGAAGACCTGGCCGTGGCGTTCAACGACGTCGACTACTGCCTTCGAGTTCGCCATCGGGCTGACCAACGAATTCTGTGGGTGCCCGAGGCGCTGCTCTATCACCATGAAAGCGTGAGCCGCGGTGCCGAGGACGACCCGGTGAAAGTGGCGCGGTTCAACTCCGAGGTGGACCGAGCACTTGAACGCTGGGCCGACGTACTCGGAGATGATCCGGCCTATTCACCGAACCTGACGCTCGAAGGCAATTCGTTCACGTTGGCCCGCGAGCCGCGCCTTGTCGCTCCGTGGAGTGACTGGCGGTAAACCCGAGAGCCGACGTGTCAGACGGCGGCGAACTCCGAAGTCGTCGTGAGATATCCGACCTGACGACCTTGGTCGTCGTAGACGAGCACATGGTTCTTCCCGCTGATCTGGGCCCGTGCAAGAACGGTCTCCATGGCCTCATTAACTCGAGCCGAAGTGAACTCTTCCCAACCAATTTCGAGCTCATCGACAAGCACATGCGGGTGTTCTGAAGGTCTGATCGCAGAAACGACCGTGGACGGAACCAAGCCCTCAATCCCGTGAGAGGTGCGGACGGGAAACGCAACCGGACCGTCGTAGCTTGCGCTCATGGCCTCGAGGCCAGCCACACTTATCCCCCGGCTGATAGCTGGAACAATCGGCAGCATTGTCGTGGCAACTGTTGCGCCGGCGAGAGCGTTGAGCCCTAGTGCCCGTCGGCGCTCGGCACCCGCCGCCGTGCGAAGGAAGAATCCGAGGATGGCAAGCACCAAGGTTCCTTGGCCAAACAAGAACCCGATGCCGGCCATGATGAGGAGGCCGGTGCCGAAGATCTCGCCTGCTCGAGCTGAGCGGGCTCGGGCCTCGTGTCGGTTGTTGCTGCGTTCCACAGTGCGGCGGCCAAGACCCGACCGCCATCGAGCGGGGCTGCCGGAATCATGTTGAATACGGCAAGCACGAGGTTGAGAAGGGCGAGGTAGCCAAGCGTCGCAACCAGAACTGCTGACCCGACAACCGCTGACGTCGCCCAGGCCAAGGCGCCAAAGACGATAGCCATGACAACACTGACAATCGGTCCTGCGATCGCGATTCGAAACTCGACGCCCGGATCATCCGCCTCTCGTTCGAGGACGGCGACACCGCCCAGCAACCACAACGTGATGGCTTGTACGCCAATGCCGTTTCGCTGTGCAACAAGGCTGTGGCCCAACTCGTGCGCCAATACCGATGCGAAAAACGCAACCACGCCAACGAGCGCAAACACCCAATATGTCAACGCAGATGCACCCGGAGAGGACGCGGGAAGGATGCCCACAGCCAGGTTGACAAGGTAGAAGGCTGCAATGACGAGCAATCCCCAATTGATGCCGATTGGAATTCCCGATATCGAGCCGAGGCGCAGCGACTGCCGCATGATCACTCGCTTTCTTGGTCAGAGTTATCCGTTCAAACCACAGCAACGGCGCATTGCTTCCTTACTTGATCAAGACGTTCCTAAGACTCTGGTGCCCAACCGGTACCGGCCGTAGCCGACTAAGGTCGAACTCGGTGGGTCACTAAAGGAGTATGCAATGAATGCAGGACGAATGGTCGGTTCACTATTGGGCAGCTTTGGCGGTCGCGCCCTCGGCGGCGCCATCGGAGGAGCCCCAGGCCGAATGATCGGTTCGATGCTTGGTGCCATGGTTGCCGGACGCGGCAGCAAAGGTGTCGGTAGCGCAATGGATGGCCTCAAGGACATGATGGGTGGCGGCGACGACGCTGAACAGGCCCCGATGGACATCCCCGACGAGGAAGCCCTGATTCTCATCCAGGCCATGACCAACTCGGCGAAGTCCGACGGTGAGGTTGACGACGATGAGATCGCTGCAATCTTTAGCCGTGCAGGCGACCTCGACCAGGACGAGCAGGACTACATCCGCAACGAACTGAAGTCGCCACTCGACCTCGACGCGTTTATCGAGTCCGTGCCAAGCGGTATGGAGGCCGAGGTCTACACCGCCTCGCTGTTGCCGATTGACGTCGACACGCCGGCCGAAGCTCAGTACCTCCAAGATCTGGCCGACGGCCTCGGTCTCCGAGAGGACGACGTCGCCAAGATTCACGACGCATTAGGCGTCTAACAAACCGAGGCACACTACGAGGGGTACAGCATGCAGGTCGGGGCAATCGGTGGAGGTTCTTGGGGGACCACGGTTGCGCATCTGTGCGCCCACAATGCGCCCACACATCTGTGGGCCCGTCGCGCTGAGGTGTGCGATGCGATTACGTCGCGCTCGGAAAACCCCCGGTATCTGCCCGGCTTCGAACTACACCCGAACCTAAGCGCCAGCGACGACATCGAGCGAGCGCTCGACGGCTCTGATGTGCTCGTGATGGGCGTCGCCTCAGCCGGCTTCGCCTCGACGCTCGATGCGCTGGAGGGTCGGGTGCCTTCCGGCGTACCAATCGTGTCCCTCGCCAAGGGCCTCGACCGCGAAACCGGGCGTCGAATGACCGAGCTCATCGCTGAACGTCTACCGAACAATCCCGTCGGGGTGTTGACCGGACCGAACCTCGCAAAAGAGATCTTGGCCGGCCAGGCAGCCGCTTCGGTCATCTCCTTCGATGACCCGGCTATTGCTGTCGAGCTGCAACCGTTGTTCGCAACCGATCGGTTTCGGGTCTACACCAACCCAGACCTCATCGGTTGTGAGCTCGGGGGTGCACTCAAGAACGTCATTGCTGTTGCGGCAGGTATGGCCGACGGACTCGGCGCTGGTGACAACACTCGCGCAGCGGTGATCACCCGAGGGCTGGCCGAGCTCACCCGCCTAGGCGTCGCCATGGGCGGCAAGGTCGAGACCTTCTCCGGACTGGCAGGCATGGGCGACCTGGTGGCCACGTGCATCAGTCCGCAGAGTCGAAATCGAGGCGTTGGAGAACAGCTGGGCAAGGGTCGCAATCTCGACGAGATCATCGAAGAAATGCAACAGGTGGCCGAGGGGATAAAGAGCGCTCCTGTTGTTGCTCGGCTTGGCCGCGAACACGGCGTCGACCTGCCCATTGCCGAAGAAGTTCGTGCCGTCGTCGAGGACGGTCGTACCGCCGAAGAGGTATACCGCGGCTTGCTGAAACGCCCGCAACAAGGCGAAGTCATAAGACGTTAAGACGCCAAACGGAAGAATTCAGCGGCATCAAAGCGTTGTTTTGGTATGAAGCTCGTCATGCTCCACGGTCGGTCCCAAGAGGACAAAGATCCGGACAAGCTGCGCCACAAGTGGGTGAGCGCACTTCGAGAAGGCGCTGCCAAGGGTGGCCTCGAACTTCCCATCGACGAGGAAGACATCGTCTTTCCGTACTTCGGTGACGCACTGCGAGACCTCACCTCCGACGAGCCGGTCGACCAACTCTCGGAAGTGGAAATCGCCGTTCCACACTTCGATGACCTGGAGTTTCGTTGTCGAGTGCTCAACGAATGTCTCGACGGCTACGGCATTACCGAGAAGATCATCAGCGATGAGGTCTCCGAGGAAGTACAGCGGCTCGGCCCGCTGTCACGGCAGTGGGTTCAAGCCGGGCTGGCGCTCCTCGACCGACACGTTCCTCGCGCAAGTGCGGCAGGATTGACCTGGATGGCAGAAGATGTTGCCCAGTATCTTCACCGAGAGGACGTCCGTAACTACATCGACTCTGGCGTCGCCAAGGCGTTCCAATCGTGCAAGGGCGACGACAACATCGTCGTCGTCGGGCATTCTTTCGGATCGATCGTGGCCTACAGAATGCTCGAGTCCGCCGAACTGATTTCCTGTCCGGTCAATGCCCTCATAACCATCGGGTCGCCGCTTGGAGTGACCGCCATCCGCACTGCACTCCAACCCGTGAGCTATCCATCGATCGTGGGCGCATGGTTCAACGCCTACGACGAACAGGACGCCATCGCCCTCGTTCCTCTCGATCGCAAACACATGCCTCGAGCCCAACCAATAAAGAACTACAGCGGCGTTCAAAACAACTCACCCAACCACCACGGAATCCACGGCTACCTCAGCGACCGGGTGGTAGCGACTCGAATCGTGCAGGCGCTCCGCGAGACTGGACCCGCTACGCGAGAAGCTCGGCGACCGTTTCGACAACGCCTATCGAGGCGTGGCGCAGGCCCTTTGTCGAGTCGTAGTCGCTCGTAATTCCGAAGTACACGACGTCCTCGAGCGACATGGCCGCCATCGCCATTTGGACACCTGCTGGCAGCGGGATGACCGGGTAAGCCTCGACCATTGGCTTGCCGAGTACCGAGATCGTTTCTTTGGGCCCGGGAACGTTGATCGCTACGGTGTCGGGCGCGCGACGTCCTCGGGTTTCGAGCATCGTCGAGCGAACACCTTGCGCCAGGATGCTCGGAGCAACAAAGTCTTCCTGACGTCGAAGGACGCGTCCGGCGATCGCTCCACTTTGAACTGCGCCCGCACTCGTCTGTTCGTGGATCGCCGCCAATCGAACGACCGGGTCGGGTTCGGCCAACGCAAGTGCAGCCGTGAGCGTTGTGACCTGACCGCTGAGGCCTCCTGACGCTGCACCCACCGCTAGTGGCACAACGACGTCGATGGTCCTAGGCAACGGTTTGCCGTTCTCAACGAGGTACCGGCGGATCCCGCCACCGACCGCGGCGAGGATCACGTCGGTCGTCGAACAATCGTGCGCGTTTCGCACCGCTCGGAGGTCGTCAAGAGCAACCTTGGCTGATTGCCATTTGCGGTGAGGTCCAACGGCACGGCCGAGTTGGTTAGGGTCGCCAGGGTCGAGGAGGCCAGAAGCCATCTTTTGTGCTGTCCGAAGCGGAAACTCGGCGATGCTCTTGGCGGCTCGGAACGTCTCTACCGGGTCAAACAGCAGGTCGCTTACCGCGTCGGAAAGCAAGCGGCCTGTGCCGGGAAGCGGCGATGGCATGCGTCGGCCGACGGTCTCATGGGCTTCGATGTCATCAGCGAGTAGGCCGATAATGTCGGTTCCGGAAACGCCGTCGATAATCGCGTAGTGCACCTTGGAGACGATGGCCCACTGCTTGTTGGGCAGGCCTGAAACAACCCAGAGTTCCCAGAGCGGCTTTCCACGATCGAGGCGCTGCGAAAGAGTTCGACTGATGAAGGCGTTGAGGGGGTCACGGCTCTTGCGGTTTGGCAACGCGGTGTGCCGTACGTGGAAGTCAATGCTGAAGTTCGGGTCGTCCACCCAGACAGGCCGTTCCACGTCGAATGGAACTTCGAGCAACCGTTGCCGATAGCGAGGAATGAGCCGCACCCGGTCGGCCACAAGCTCGACGACGTCGTCGAACGGAGCTTCGGGGCCGTTGAACACCGCGATCGTCAGACCGTGAGCGGCCATCACATCATCTTCGAGCCGAAGGATCTCGTGGTCTTGTGGGGTCATGCGTTCCACGTCAGCTCCCAGCCTTTGATGCCGAGCGAAGCACGTCGAGTTCGTCGCCGAACTTGGACTCGGCCATCGATATGCGAGAGGCCGAGCTGGTCTGAAGCACAATGTTCACGATTCGAGTGGGATCCATCAGCGTTGGGCCCATCGAGCGGGCCTCTTCGAGCGATGGTTCAAGCAGCAGTACGCGATGTCCTGCGCCGCGCAGCGCATCGATTTCGCGGTGCACCTGATTTCGCCAGTACAACCGGAGGCCGCCGTTCATTGTCATCCAGCCGGTAGCGACGTTGTCCACTGACATCGGGGCGGCGACCACGATGAGATCGAGGTCTCGATCGAGGAGGAGGTCGGCGTTGGTGGGCGAATGGGTTCCACCGTCGATGTAGCGAAAACCGTCGATCGCAACCGGTTTGAAGTACCCGGGAATCGCCGAACTGGCCTCGACCGCAGTACCGACGTCAACGTCGGATCGGTCGAGCCCGAAGACCACGCGTTCGCTGTCTTGCAGGCGCACCGTGGTGATGAGGAGTTCGTCATCGGGCCACTCGGTGCCGTGCAGCTCGATCATCCGGTCGCCGATCGTGTCGGTGCGAATGTTGCCGTTTGGGATAAGCCCAGACACCAGACGCGACGGCCGCATGAACGGACCGCGTGCGATCTCACGGGCCACCATAGGAAGCGACGTCGGGAACACCCGCAAGGTCCGATCTGCTTCACGACCGCTGAGCACACGAAGCCGCTCCATCGAACGCGGATTTGTTGGCAGGGTCATGATGTCGTCGAGCGACTCACCAATCGGTGTGCCACCACGCAAAAACCCACCGACATTGGAACCGGCCGAGGTACCGACGATGACGTCGGCGTCTCGGGGGTCCCAGCCGGTGAGCTGTTGCAGCACAGTCAGTGCGGTAGTCAGGTAGGCGAATCCGGCAATGCCGCCGCCGCCGAGCACCAGACCAATTTTTGGTGTCGGTTGCTTGGATGACCGTTTCTTGGGTGGCTTAGGCATCTGCCTCGGTGAACCCCTTGTAGATCTCGAGCATCGCTGCCTTCTGGGCCTCGGTAAGCTTCGAGTCTTGACGAATGGACGCGGCCGTATCGACCTCGTTGGCTTCGTCGCTGCTGGTGAGCCCAACATAGGACAGCAGCGTTTCTGCAGGAATGTTCAGTGCGTTGCCTAGGGATCGCAGCACCCGTACGGATGGCTCGTGCAGACCGCGTTCGATCTGGCTGACGTACGGGTCGCTCAGCTTGGTGAGCTTGGCCAACTCTCGTTGTGAGAGCTTGGCCAAGCGCCGTTGAGAGCGAATGAAAGCGCCAAGGCCTACCAGGTGAGTGCGTTCGTCTGAATCGCTCATATGGCTCCTTGTCGGTTCCGTTCGTACGTTGGTTACTTTTTGGCGGCTGGCTTCTTGGCAGTCGCCTTGGTGGCGGTCTTGCTCGCCGTGCTCTTCTTGGCTGGAGCCTTCTTAGCCGGTACATCGATGACCGCTGGAGCCGAGGCGATGCGGTTCATGAGCTTCTCGCTCAGTTCACGGTTGGTTTTGATGCCCTTCGACATGAACCCGAAGTAGGCGTCAACAGCTTCGAGCGGCTCAGGGAGCTTGTCGACGAGAGGAAGGTTGATATCGGCGATGTTGACCTCGGGGAGGCGATCAGCAAACGGAAGATCGCCGTCCTGCACTCGGGTGACGAGGGACTTGGTTGCGTCGTGAGCGCGATCGTTTGCGCTCTCAGCTGCGTCGAAGAAGCGATCGGCCGCTTCGGTGATCTGCTCGGTTACCTGCTCAAGAACTGGCATGGGTGTCTCCTTGAAGCCAAGGCTCTGCCCTGGCGGTTAGTTGGGTGCGCTCGAATTCGAGAGCACCAGTTCGTATGTGCGTACTTTACTACGCATTGCGAAGTAACCAACCCCACTTGCGTAGTTTACTTTGCAACATCGGTCACATGCATCCGAACCAAAGGGGTCAGGGCCAAATCAGTTCAAAGGGGTCTGACCCCCTTTAGGAGCAGAGGGTGGCGTAGGCCTCGACTAGGTGGCGGCGTAGTGCCTTAGGGTCGTCTACTGCTCTTGGGTCTATGAAGACGCCGAAGTGGAGGTTGCCGTTGTAGGACATGGCGGTGAGGTTGAACGCCGTGCCCCCAAGTGGACCCACTGGATACATGTGGGTGATCTGACCACCTGCCACAAATATCGGTATCGGTGCGCCCCGCAGATTCGAGGTGGCCCAGTCGTGCTTGGCTGCACGAGCTCGTCCGGCCTTGGCGATCATCGAGTCGGGCAGCATCGTGGCTAGGCCTGCAGCGAGTTCCATTGCGTCGGCCGAGGTAGCCCCAGCTTCCTCGCGCTTGGCGGCCATGGTGGTCTTGACCTCTTCGAACATCTCAACGGCCGACAGTGGCGTGCCCGTGACGCTGAAGGGAATCGGGGCGAACGAGTTACCGCCAGCAGCGTTGTCGCTTCTGGTACTGATGATGAAGCTCAGGTTGAACGCTTCAACGGGCGTGTTTCGCTCCTCGTGGTAACGCGATGCGGCAATTGCTGACCCGGCAACGAACACATCGTTGATCGAACCACCGAGACGCTTGCTTGCCGCGCGCAGATCGTCGAGCGGCATATCAAAGGCTTCGAGGTGTCGATGGCGCGACCGGTTCTTCCACAACGGCGAGCCCGTGTTCTCGCCATAGCCACCCGTGAACGAACCACTCACCGACTTCAGCAGCCCACCTGCGCTGCTCACCGCATCCTTGATGCGAGCGCGATCTGCGCTCCACAACGACACCTCGGCGGCCACACGTCGGGCCACATCCAACTGCTGACGCACCACGTAGTCAATCTCGGAGAGGAGCACCTCCACCGCACCGCTTGGCTGCTCCTCGGTCTCAGGCACGGGCGGAAGATCGCTAGCTTCGGCGGGCTTCGGGTTACGTTCGAAGTCGAGGTACATCTCGGCCAGCCGCAGTGCTCCGATGCCATCACTCACCGAATGGTGCAGCTTCATGATGATGCCGCCTCGGATGGAGTCTTTGGTCTTTCGACTAGGGCCCTCCACCGCCACGAACTGCCACAGTGGACGGTGTACGTCGAACGGGTCTTGAAAGACCTGCGCGGTGAGATCGAGGAGCTCTTGGACTCCGCCTTTGCCGGGCAACTTTACGCGTCGAACGTGCTCGTTGATGTCGAAGTCATCATCGATGACCCAACGAGGCGGCGCGATACCGCCGCTGTCGTCGACCTTCTCCCGCAGCCGCAGGAGCGAATGTGACGCCACCTCCATGCTCGCAAGGAACCGCTCGAAGTCGGGCGCTTCGTCTAGGACGAACACCGACCCCATCCCCGATGAGAGCCACGGGTCGGACTCGGCAGCCCACATAAGCGCCTCAGTCTCGGTCATTCGAGTGGACTGACGAATATCGCGGGCGGCTTCGCTCATGACTTGCCTCCGCTGGCAGCTTTCTTCTTCGCAGGCTTCTTCTTAGCTGCGGTCTTCTTCTTGGCGGGAGCCGTCTTCTTCGCTGATGCCTCCTGGGCCGTCTTCTTCTTCGCAGGAGCCGTATGACCTGGCGCCTCTTGCCCGATCTTGTGGCCCGGCGGGTAGGTCTTGGCCAGTTCTTCCATTGTTGGCTTGCGGGCGATATTGGCAACGTCGGGAAGGAGCGCCGAGATTGCCGACATCACGGCCTTTGTGTCAGCGGTTTCGCTTCGATACTTCAACGCCACCGGCTCACCAACAGTGACGGACACGGTTGGACGGTCACGCAGGTCCACCGACGGGGCCTTCTGGTTTCGGGGCCACACCAGCTCGGTCCCCCACAACGCCACCGGGATGACCGGCACCTTGGTGGCCTTAGCTAGTCGAGCGACGCCAGGTCGGCCGACGAGCACCGGATCGAAGAACGACTCACCACGAGGAATGGTTCCCTGTGGCGCCAGGGCGACCATCTCGCCAGCGGTCAACGCATCGATGGCTTTGCTGAGCGGCTTGCTCGACCCGGTTCCACGATCAACTCGAATGCCACCAGCCATCCGGGCAATTGGTCCGAGAATCGGATTCTCAAACATCTCCGCCTTGCCAAGAAAGCGACACGGACGGCCGCTGCGTCCTACGACGAGGTTCATGGCCATGGTGTCGAAGTAGCTGCGATGGTTAAACGCCAAGATCGCTCCGCCGGACTCGGGCAGATTCTCGAGACCCGAGAACTTCCAGTCGGCCATCGGGGCGAACTCGGGACGCTGGAACGGCTTAATCCATTGCTGCATCTCTCGGCCGAGAAACTTGAGCACGCCCGGGGGTGCGTCGAAGTTGCGGATCTCCCAGCCATGC
>CALHTB010000075.1 GCA_938038785.1 uncultured Acidimicrobiales bacterium | reverse complement strand
CGGCCGGCGTTACCGAACAGCCAATCCCAGCCAGCACCGCCACGAATGATGTCGTTGCCATTACCGCCACGGATGCGGTCGGCATCGTCGCCACCGGTGATCTCGTCGTTGCCCGCACCTGCGTACACCTGGTCTCGGCCTGGCCCGGCGAAGATCACGTCGTCGCCGCCACGGCCACAGATAATGTCGTCACCGGCAAGTGCCGAAATGACATCTCGCTTGTTCGTTCCGAGGATCACGTCGTCGCCCGACGTTGGCTTCTCGCCCTTGGTCATGTCGACCGTGACTGGCTGACCAGCACACGTTGGGCCAGCAGGTGGGCTGGTTACCGGAGGTGCCGTCGTTGGAGGTGCTGTCGTGGGAGGTGCTGTTGTTGGAGCTGGCGTGACGGGTGTCGAGTCTGGTGCGGTGCCAAGCGCCGCGAGCACCGCCGACTTGGCCACGGTCTTGCAGGCCGCGCTGCCCTTGACCACGCGCACTCGCCGGTCGATACCGGGAACGGTGCACGACGAATGCGTGCCATCAGCCCAGCGGATGAGCAGCGGAGCCAACTGGTTTTGTGGGCCCAGACCAACGTGCAACGTGCGGGTGTCTTGCGAGCGGTGATAGCGGTGGCCCATCTCGCGCACCTGCCACTTGTTGGTGCCGACATACACCACCGCACCCATGGCATCAGGGTTTGCACCAACGAGGTCGATCTCGAGCCAGTGAGCTCCGGTGCCACCCTTGTTGGTGTACACGTGGTCGACGGCTCGGTCG
Organism: uncultured Acidimicrobiales bacterium; assembly: GCA_938038785.1. GTDB lineage: Bacteria > Actinomycetota > Acidimicrobiia > Acidimicrobiales > SHLQ01 > SHLQ01. The sequence continues at coordinate 10,545 of CALHTB010000075.1, read as the reverse complement.
AAGTCGTACCCATTGGCCACGATGGCGTCCATCCAACCGTCGCCATTCACATCGGCGGTAACGATCGCCCCCGGCGTCTCGGAAATGGTGCGGGCAAGCGCTGCGCCCCCGGCGTCGCTGAAGTTGCCCTGGCCATCGTTCAACAGCACGACGTTGCGGTTCTGGCCTTCCTGGCGCTGCGCGCAACCGGCCAGGATGTCGAGGTCGCCGTCGTTGTCGAAGTCAGCAGCAGCGCCCGAACGGCAGTTGTCGAGATCGGAAGTTCGCGGCAACGAAACCGTTCGAGCGTTACCGGCATCGGTCACTTCGTGGGCGGTTACTGGCCACTGGCCACCGCTCTGGCTTTCGCTTCCGTTGAACACGATGAACTCGGGGTGTAGGTCGCCGTCGAAGTCTCCCACCAGCACCTCACGAATAGGCATGCCCAACGTGCGCTGCTGGTTTGCCGGGTTCGACGGTTCTTGCATTTGCCCCACGCCAACCGCCATCGAGTCTCGGGCCAGGGTGAACACGTCGTGGGTGACAAGAATATTCGGCGTGCCTGGGCCGGTCGAGGTGAGCTGGGCAATGCGTACATGGCCATCGGTGATGACCTCGTTGGGGTCAGCAACCTTCGACCACGACGTGCCATTGCCATTGTTGAGGTAGACCTCAGACGGCTTCAGCTGACGTTCGTTCTGCGGAACCGGGTCGGAGCGAAGGTCGAGGTTGGTGATGATGACGTCCATGTCACCGTCGTTGTCGTAGTCGAAGAACAACGGCTGGCGACCACGGCCAAACTTGTCGGCAAGCTCGCCGGGCGACACGAACTGCAGGGCGCCGTTGTCGTTGCGAAACAGCCGGTTGTCGTTGTTGCGGCCAGAGACCTCGAACAAGTCTTCGTCGCCATCACCATCGATGTCGGAAAATGCCACACCGTGAGTGTCGGGCCCGGGCACAACCGGAGCTCCGTACTGGGTAGCTGAGCGAGAAGTCGCCGCCCCACCAACATCGACGATCGCTTCGCTCATGTTGCCGTGGTTGTTGTTCCATACATCCACGCCGGGGCCACCAAGATCCTCGGTGATGCCCAAGCCCCACGACGGTGAGTCGTCAACGCCCACACCGGTCGCCAAGGTCGACACGCCAAAGCCCTGCCAGCCAGCTGCATCGACTTGGGTTGGCAATGATGTCACCGTCGCTGCGGCAAGCACTGCGGCAACGACGAGCGCTCGTGAATAGCGAGCCGACTTGGTCTTCATCAGAAATCCCTCATGCGCCCTGGGCCACGGTTGGCGGCAGATTTGCCAAACCACGCACTGAGACGACAGTAGAACAAAACCTCACCATTTGTCATGGGAAATACGGCTATCCGACATAGATGATTCGAGCGGCTCAGACCGTCTGCCAGCTCTGCAAAACGAAAAGTGCCGGCCACTTCGTGGCCGGCACCTTCTCCACTCCACGCTTCACGGGGAAGCGATTACGAGCTTTTGATTGGGATTAGCGTCCGAAGACGCCACCTTCGCAGTTAACCCGGGTCTCGCTGAGGCCACCTGGATCGGTGAGCGTGCAGCCATCGTTGGTGCCCGCTCCGCCGTTCATGATGTCCTTCCAAGCGCCGCCACGAAGCACGTCGTTGCCACCATCTCCGAAGAGCTGGTCACGTCCGAGGTTTCCGAACAACTGGTCAGCGTGGGTTCCGCCACGGATGATGTCGTTGCCGTTACCACCGTTGATGCGGTCTGGGCCACCATCACCCTCGAGGGTGTCGTCGCCGTCACCACCCTGGATGCGGTCGTTACCGGTGCCACCGTTGATGACGTCGATACCAGCACCACCGATGAGCAGGTCGTTGCCCGAGCCACCGTTGATGGTGTCGTTACCAGCACCAGCGAACACCTTGTCGAAGCCGTCGCCACCGTTGATGGTGTCGTTGCCCTGAAGTGCACAGATGGTGTCGTTGCCACCGAGGCCGTCGATGGTGTCGTCGCCAGCGGTTCCACGGATGACATCGTCACCGGCGGTTGGCATTTCGCCGAGCGCCATGTTGACGGTTACATCCAAGTTGTTGCACTGGATAGCAGGAGGTGGTGGAGGAGTTGTGTCCTCAACTGGGGTCATGTCAGGAGCGACAGCGATTGCAGCGAGCAGTCCGGACTTGGTCTGGGTCTCGCAGCCAGCGCTGGTGTCACCCTTGGTGATCGTTACGGTCTGGTCGATACCAGCAACGTCGCAGCGGCTGAAGGTGCCGTCTGGCCAGTGAACTTCAACTGGAGCAACCTCGGTTGCAGAACCAAGTCCGAAGTGCAGAGTCTTCATGTCCTGGCCACGGTGTACACGGTGACCCGTCTCACGGATCTGCCATTTGTCGGTACCAACGAATACCTGAGCGCCCATGACGTCAGGGTTGTCAGCGTCGACGAGGTCGACCTTGAGGTAACTGTTGCTGCCACCGTTGTTGAGGTAGATGTAGTCCTCGCCAGGCTGGCTGTCGTAACCGCCGCCTACGTAGGTGTCGATCCAGCCGTCATCGTTGAAGTCAGCGTTGACAACAACCGTTGCGGTGTTTGCGTCGGTTGCAGGAACCATGGCCGACGAAGCAATGGTGAAGTTACCAGTGCCATCGTTGAGCAGAACAATGTTGCGGTCCTGGCCGTTCTCCTTCAGTGCGCAGCCACCGAAGATGTCGAGGTCGCCGTCGTTGTCGAAGTCAGCAAGCGAAACTGCACGGCAGTTGTCAGCAAGTGCATCACCGGAGATGTTCTGCACGTCATCGGAGACGAGCGAGCTCGTCGAGATGTTGCCAAAGCCAAGCGGCAAGGTGCCTTCAAGACTTGCTTCGGTGCCGGTGCCGTCAGCACCCATTCCGAGGAAGTCCTGCTGACGTGCCACAACCCACTCAGGGTCGAGGTTGCCGTCGATATCGCCAATAGCGATGTCACGCATGTTCGTTGCGTTGTCGTCAACACCTACCGATTGGTTAACCGCGTTTGGCTCAGCGGTAAGCGTTGCCGTGTTGGTGCGGATGGTGTTTGCAGCAAACACGAACGAGTTCGAGGTGAGGATTACCTGTGGCTCGCCCGGACCAGTAGAGGTCAGGTGGGCGTAACGGAGGCTTCCGTTGTCGATGACGTTGTTCGGGTCAGCCATCTTGGTCCACTGGGTACCGTCACCATTGTTGAGGTAGAGCTCAGAAGGCTGAGGACCCACGCCGCCAGGATCGGGCACAAGGGTGCGGTCGAGGTTCACTATGAGCGCATCCATGTCGCCATCGGTGTCGATGTCGACCATGAGCACGGTGCGGCCACGGCCGTCAACGTCCTCGAGGCCACCAGCGCCGGTAGCGGCAAGGCTGCCTGCGGTGTTCTTAAACAGGCGGGTGGCATGGTTACGGCCGGACGTCTCGATCAGGTCATCGTCGCCGTCGCCATCAACGTCGGAGAATGCAGCGCCATGGCTGTCATGTCCACCGGTAGCTGGGAACGCATCGGCGAAGGTCGCCAGCGTTGCGGTGTTCGACTGCCAGTCGACCAGAATCTCTGACCGTTCGGCGTGGTTCGAAACCCACAGGTCGGTGCCAGAGCCGCCAGCAGAGGTGGTAACCGCTGCGGTAAACGCTGGGCTGGTGTTTATGCCGCCATTGTTCAACGCAGATTGGACGCTGGCTGTAGAAAAGCCGTTCCAACTGCCCTGAGCAGCCGCTTGAGTAGTAGTAGCCGGTGCAGCGACTGTCGCTGCCACCAGACTCATTCCCAGGAGGGAATGCTTCAACTTACGTCGCATGAATAACCCCAATCAGTTATGTCGTGTTCAACGAATCGTAGAATTCGCGCCGGTAATCCCGCATGGGCAGTGTGACTCACTTTGTCCCCTGATGTAGGTCATCGAGGCCCTAATCGCGATCTTTGTTCTGCTTTAGTGTGAAAGGTGTACGCAGGGAGATGTCCGACGCACCGTCGGTGACTTTCTGCACCTCATCCCGCTTCCCCTTCCGTCCATTTTCGGACAGAGAACGAAATGTGATGGGTACTACGTAACGACCTGTGCGACGATGGAGCACTTGTGTCGCTGCCAACCACGACACGTCCGGCAGGTGCATTTGCAACTGCTGGTCAGGAGAACCCCTCGACCCGATGAACAGCCTGCTCGCCAAGGTCCGCGGCATGGACCGTCAGAAATTTGAGACGCTGTTCACCAGCTCCGCGTTTTTGCTGACCAACGGATTGCTCTTCATCAACATGTTCTTGTTGTTCCGCGGAATTGGTGACGACGGCCGTGGAGCTGTCGCCGCGGCATACGGAAACACTGTCGTCATCGGATGGGCCTTCCAAATCGGCGTGCCAACAGCCGCTGGATACTTCGCCAAAGACATCGACAACCGACGCATCTCCATGTCGGCCTGGGCTATGACGCTCATAGGCGCAATCCCCATTGCACTGCTGATGATCCCGTTCTTCATGTGGCAACTGAGCGGCAAGGTATTCGCCGAAGGAGGCGATTCGCTACAGACCTGGTACATCGCCTTTATCATCCTGCAGCTCTTCAACGGCCCGTTCCTTTCAGCCATCTTCTGGCTACGAGGCGTTGGCAACCTGGTGAAGTTCAATGCGCTTCTCGCCCTCCCCCAGCTGCTCATCACCTTGGGCTACCTCGGGCTGTTCGTCACGGGCACGATGACAACCCACCGAGCACTGACGTCAACATTCATTTCGCTTGCTATCGGCTGGATCGTCGGGCTCACCGCGACCAACTCGTGGCCAGGAAAGGGCTTCTCTCGAGAGATCTTCGACGAGGTTCGCCACTACAGCTTGCGGGCATGGGTTGGGAACCTCTCGTTCTTCGTGAGCTTGCGCATCGACCAGCTTCTCCTCGTCAACTTCGTCACCGGCTCCGGCGAGCTCGGCGTGTATGCCGGCGCCGCTGCTATCTCCACGGTCTCGGGTCCGATCGCACGTGGCTTCGCTCAATCGCTGTTGCCGTTCGTCCGCAAAGCGAAATCCGATGACGAGCGCTTGTGGAGAATCACCTCATCGATTCGTCAGGTCGGCCTGCTTTCGTTGCTCATCCTCGGAGCTGTTGCCGCGACCGCGTGGTTCATCGTGCCGCTGCTTCTGGGCGACGACACCGATACCGATCGCCTTGTGTGGCTGCTCATGATCCTGCTGCCAGGCGCCTGGGCTACCGATGTCACCCAGGTAATTACGACGGCGCTCACCTCGTTCAACCGCCCAGAGGATGCATCAAAGGCGCAGATCAGCGCAGGCATTGCCACCGTTATCGGACTTGTCGCACTGCTCTCCCCATACGGCGTCACCGGCGCGGCGATCACCACAAGCATCTCGTATTGGGTGGGCCTTGTGGTCACGTACTTCTACTGGACTCGCCTCAAAGGCCAGGTTCGCCGCGGTGAAGTGACCGGCCACACCGAGCGCATCGAAGAGATCGTGGCCGAGGAAACCGTCTGATGAACTTTCACAGCGACGTTCCTCGCGTCATGTCCAAGCCAGCGTGGCTTGGACTCATCGTGCTGTCGGTGCTCGCCGCGGCCGGTGCGGCTCTGTGGGTTGGGCTGCAACAAGACGCCGGCGAAACGTCGACTACTTACCTGTTTGGCCGGCGCATCGGCTATCTCAACCGGCCACTCCCCGTACTCGACGACCACCTCAATGAGATTGTCAATTCGGTCGAGTTCCCGATCGTGTTCGAACGAATCGAGGAACGCCTCTTGCTGCGCGCCGAGGACGACTACCAGCTGACCATCGGCGTGGTCGAAGACACCCAATCACTCGTCGAGATCGTGGTGCGCACCGACCGATCCTGAGATGCCGACCGAATTGCACGCATCGTCGCCGAAGAGATGACCGGCTTCGTCCTCGAGAACCAAGACCTTTCGATCCAAACCGAAATCGATCAGCTCACCGAAGAAATCAACCGCATCCAAGACGAACAGGCAGTACTGGTTTCGACCTCGGGCGGCGTTCCGCCCACAACCGCCAAGACGCGCCTCGAACAACAACTCGCTGGCCTGCTCGCCGCCGACGAAACGGACGCTGTCGTCGGAACCCTCGAGGGCAAGATCCGAGAAGACCTCATCACCATCACGCCGTTCGCCAACGAATATCGACGCAACGCGATTTCGATTGGAAACCTCCAACGCCAGCAGAACACCGCAATCGTCCAGCAGACCGATCTCTTGGCATCAAAAGATGCAATTAATCAAGAGTGGTACCGCTCGATCACGCCGGTCGAACGGACATCGAACGTGCCGGTCGCCATCGCCATGGCCTTTGCCGCTGGCGTGCCAGCCGCAGCGGTCTCAAGCTTTTTGGTAGCTCTGACCATCAACCGTCGACTGCGGCGCAGAGAGGCCGACCTTGCACGGGCGTAGCCCCCACTGCCCCGGTCGTTCAGCCCAAACATCGACCGCTATCCTCGACTGATCATGGCGACCCCCCTTTCCTTCCGACGGCTTGCTGCCGCGCTGGCGCTGAGCCTCCTCGCAGCGAGCTGCAGCTCCGACCCCGGGTCGGCAACGCCATCCACAACCCCGGACGAAACCCAAACGTCGACCTCCGACGCGGGATCCCCCGACGATTCCGCTTCGGCTGACACAACCGACCGAACCGTTGGCACCGTCGAGCCGCCGCCCGAGCCCGAACCCCTCTCCGACGTGTTCACGAAACTGACCGAGCCCGGGGTCGGCGGCCGCATCACCTCGATCGCGTTCGACCCCACCGACCCCGACCGAATCTTCGTCGGTGGCGACATGCTCGGCATTGCCGTCACCAACGACTTCGGCGAAACCTGGGAGTCCACCACCGGCCTTGCGTCCTGGGAAATCGGTGACATCACCACCACCCCATCGGCCGACGGCCGCATCTGGACCGGCAGCCTGTCGGGGCCACAATCTTCGACCGACGGCATCAACTGGCAACTGACGCGCAACGGCATGCCCGAGCTGTCTGATTCGACCTACACGCTCGCGACCGAAACCGTGCTCGTCGATCCGTCCAACAACGACCGCTTGCTCGCGTTCAACGGAAACCAACGCAACTGGGTAGCCCCCGGAGCCGTTCGCGACGGCAACTGGTCTGGCGACGGTTCGGTGTGGGTCTCCAACGACAGCGGCGGCACATGGGAGCGAATTGGCCAACCCGCTCCGGGCGGGAACATTCGAGCGGCGGCGTTCAACGCCGATGCCACTGCCCTGTTTGCCGCCATTGCCAACCGCGGCGTGTTCATCTCCACCGACGGCGGCGCCAATTGGGCCAACGTTGGCGACGGGCTCCCCCACGGCAACCCCTACGACATCACCACCCATCCAACGAACCCCGACATTGCCTGGGTAGCCATGGGCGACGGCCCCGAGGTGGACGGACGAATTGTCGCTGGTGGCATCTGGAAGACCACCGATGGTGGAGCTACTTGGGCTGCCGCCAACAATGGCCTGTCGATCGTGTCGAACGCCGACCGGGCCAACACCGGCAGCTTCCACCAGATCGTGGTGGCGCCAAGCGAACCCGATCGCCTCTACACCTCCAACGTGGCCCCCGGTCAGGCTGCCATCTACCGAAGCGGCGACGGCGGCGAGAGCTGGACAGTCATCGCCGACGGCGGCACCCGCCGCCCGAACGCCTACGAAGGGGCCCTGCGTGCCTTCGACATCGGCGTACATCCCGCCGACGCCAACCGTGTCGTGATCGGAAGCGACGACACGCTGCTCGGATCCACCGACGGCGGTGCTAGTTGGGTCGACCTCACTACCCGCGAAGACGTAGCCGGCACGTTCATCGGCCGTGGATACAGCGGCCTGGTCAGCACCGACATCGTGTTCAACCCTGCTGACCCAGACGAGGCGATCCTGCTCGGCTTCGATGGCGGCAACTTCATTCAAACCACCGACGGCGGGCTTACCTGGCGCCGCACCGTCCAAGACATCTCGGCGTGGGGCGGCGGCGTGGAAGCCGCCTATTCCCCAAGCAACCCCGATCGCATCTACGTGCTGCTCGGACAGTTCTCGAACTTTCGCGGCATCGGGATCTCCGACAATGGAGGCTCGACCTTCCGTTTAGCCGCTGGCGAAAGCACGGGCCTTCCCGAGGTTGGCAACGTGACAGAAGGTGCAGCGGGGCTAGCTGTGCTCGACGCGAACGGTATCGACATCGTGTTCGCTGTGGTTGGCAAACAGCTCTACCGAAGCGACGACGGAGGCGAGAGCTTCGCCGTCGTCCCCGGTGTCATTGGCGCCCGCGACGTAGCGGTAAGCGCCGACGGTTCCGTCTTCGTGAGCGTCGATGGCGGCGTGCTCGTCTCGGTTGACGGAGGTAGCGGATTCAACGACGCAGGCTCGCCGCCCGCGGGCATCACCACCCTCTACTCCTCAGTGGCAGAACCTGGCGCGGTGTACGGCGTTGCGTTCCGACAAGGCAACGGTGGCATGTACCGCTTCGACGGCACCGAATGGACCCAGCTCTTCGACGACTTCTACTCCCACGGCGTGGCAGTCGACCCGACCAACCCGAACAACTTGGCGGTCGTCACCACCGAACCAGCCTTCAACGATGTCAGCTCAGCCACCGGCGTATACCTCTCCAGCGACGGCGGAGCCAGCTGGACCGCAGTAACCGACGGCCTGCCGATGACCCGGCTACGAACCGCCGAGTTCGACCCAGCCAACCCCGACCGCCTCGTCGTCGGAACAACCGGCCGCGGCTTCTACGAGATCAGCTTTTCCGCTGCGCTCCAAAGCTGATCTCTACCTGATCCCTTCGGCGCCAGCGGCTCCGCCGCGATTTTGGCGCCTTCGGGCTGCAGGCACTTTCTTCCCTTTCAGGGGGACCGTTCAGGCCACGGAGGCCGAACGCCCGAGGCGGCGGTAGCGAAGGGTGGACAGGCCGAACGCCCGAGGCGGCGGTAGCTCGGCAACCACTTTCAGGGGGACCGTTCACGGGCGCTTGGCGCTTGTGTAGGGCCTGTCCCCATGAACACGGGTTGCTGGGGACAGGCCCCATTGCTCTGAGGCCTGCAGAATCAACGACTTCGTTCGCAGCCCGGCGCCAGCGGCCTTTCGCACCCCTGCAAATTCAACGACTCCAAGCGGGGCCTGTCCCCATGAACGCTCGTTCATGGGGACAGGCCCCGTAAAGAGCAGCCGCGAGGGGTCTGACCCCTTTTTCGGAAAAGGTGCCACAGTACAAATGCACCAAATTGTTCTGCCGTTCCTTGTAAGGGACCGACTCGACCTCGCCGATAGGACATCGTGCCAACACAGATTTCAGTTACTTCGTATTACTACCGACGTGGTGGCGCCGAAGCCGTCATGCTCGATCAGAACGAGCTGCTGACCTCGCGCGGCTGGAACATCGTGCCGTTCGCCATGGAATACGAGAAGAACTTCGAGACCGAATACGACGACTACTTCGTCGAAGAGATCGACTTCGCTAGCGAGTACACCCCGGTCGAGAAGGTACGCAAGGTCGTCAAGTCGGTGTACTCCCTCGAAGCTCGCAAAGAGATCGGGCGGCTCATCGACGACGTCCGACCCAACATCGTCCACGCTCACAACGTGTACCACCACCTCACCCCGGCGATCTTCGGAGCCATCAAGAAGAAGGGCGTGCCGTCGGTTATGACCGTGCACGACCTCAAGATCGGTTGCCCGTCAAAGCTGATGCTTGCCTCCGACGGCGTGTGCGAACGATGCAAGGGAGGCAAGACCTGGAACGCCGTTCAGCAGCGATGCCTCAAAGGGTCGCTGCCGCTCTCGGCGGTAGCCGCGCTCGAAACCACACTTCACAACGCCATCGGCAGCTACAAGAAGAACGTCGACCTGTTCATCCTCCCAAGCCACTTCCACACAAACAAGCTTGTCGACTGGGGCCTCCCGGCCGACAAGACCCGCTACCTCCCGAACGCCGTTGATGTCTCCGAGATGACCCCCGACTATTCCGCAGGCGAACGGTTCGTCTTTGTCGGCCGCCTCTCAGAAGAAAAGGGCCTACTCACGTTCGTTCAGGCGGTCGCCGACTCGGGCGTCGCCGCCACGATCGTTGGCACCGGCCCCCAAGAAGACGAGCTCCGCGCGCTCGTCGAGCGCACCGGTGCAGATGTCGAGTTTGCGGGTTACCAAACCGGCGACGCACTCTTCGACATTGTCCGTGCCGCTCGGGCGCTTGTCTTGCCGTCGGAGTGCTACGAGAACGCGCCGGTCGTGCTGCTCGAGGCGTACGGCGTGGGCACCCCGGTGCTTGGCTCGGACTTGGGCGGTATCCCCGAGCTCATCGTGCCAGGCGAAACCGGCCTACTCGCAACCGCTGGCAGCCCGGCGTCGTTCGCGGAGCAGCTGACAAACATGGCGAACCTCAGCGACGGCGAACTCGGAGATATGGGACGAGCCGGACGAGCCTTCGTCGAAGAACGCTTCGCCCGCGAGCAATACCTCGAAGGCCTGCTCGACATCTACCGAGAACTCGGCGCCGCCTAATCCCGTATCTGACATCTGGAGTCTGACCCCCGATGTCAGTTATAGAGTCGGTGGATGACGCCTGAGGAATTCAACGCCGC
>CALHTB010000074.1 GCA_938038785.1 uncultured Acidimicrobiales bacterium | reverse complement strand
GGCCCGAGTCCCGAGCTCAAGTGTCCTGGTGCTCGCCGAAATTAGGCGTGAGGATGCCAACCCACCGACGGTCGGCGCTATAGATCAATCGGCGCGGCTGATCGTCCAGGCGTCAGCTTCGAACGACCGTCGAGCCCAATGGTGGATCCGCCAGTTGCCGTCGTCGAGCACCAGTACCGCTTCGTATCCTTCGCGGGTGTTGCGTATGAAGCTGCCGGTTTCGGAAGTCTCGCTTCGAAGAAGGCGTGACTCGGTCGATTGCAGCCCGATCACTTGGCCATCCTCTGAGTAAAAGGTCAGTTCGAGCGTGTGTCCAAGCTGGCTAATCGATCGCCCGTCCCAAAGCGGGGCGTTTCGGAGGACACTTTCCCGGGCCGAGTTCGCGAAGTAAACCTCGACGCCAGCCGTGTCCCCGGTGAGCGAGACAATCTCTAACTGCTCCCATGCCCGAATCCACGAGGCGGTAACGTCATCGCGGGTGAGAGGTTCCATCGCACGCGGTAGCCCATCTGGATCGGGTAGCCAGACGGTGCTTGCGGCGAGCTCCGGTGGAATCTCCGCAGCTGCGGTGAAGATCGCAAGGCGCTCTCCATCGCTCACGATGGCAGACATGATCGACGAAGCGACGACGACGACCACTGCCGCGAAAGCCAGGAGGGGCACGATCAACCCGGCGCGTAGTGCACGCTTCTTCCGGGTGCGCTCGTCGCGCAGCTCGAGGTCATCCATCGCTGTTCTCACGAACACGAGCGGATTTGCCAAGCACGACTACATCAACCGCCGAGGCGATTGGCGTAACGATCGAAACCTCGCCGAACTCCAACTCGACGAGGTATGTGTTGCCATCAGCGATGATTCTGACGGGGGTGCCGTCGGGAACGAATGCCCCGTCGGGCTCAAGAACTGGTCCGACACGGATCAGGGAGGTCTCGGTTCGCTCATCGACTTCGACGGGCAACGAGGCGATTGCGGATGGGAAGTTGATCTCGAGCGGGTTGCTTTCGCCCCCGCTTGTGTAGGCGGTGAAGAGCGCCGCGCCGGGTTGATTCGGAGCCTCAACCGTGAAGCGCAGTTGCGAATCGATTGAACTTGCGGAGATGAGGCGGCTGCCGGTAACTCCCGACACCTCGAGTTGGGCGAACGTTCCATCGGGTAGGGCATTGCCGTATTGGTCGAGCACGACCGACGATGTGAGCGTGACAAGGTCCCGACCGTTCGCGACCGGTATCAGGCCGTCAACCTCGATCGAGAAGTCCGCTGCTTGAGACGCCACCTCGGTGAAGGTGCGCTCGGGTCCTTGAGCATCGCCGGCTCGAGCCGACACGACGTTGCGTCCAGCGAGGGTGCCTGATGGAACATCGATAAAGCTCAGAAGGCCAGACGTTGACGACGCCAGCTCGTTGGTCTCGCCATCGGGGCGGGTATGGGCATAGGTGACGACGGTGTTGTCAGCGACGGGATTGCCGAATGCGTCTGTTGGAACGGCAACGACCATCGATACATCATCAGTTCCGACCTCCACGGTTCGAGGGCCAAGGTACAAATCGATGGGCGAGGTGGCCGGTCCGGGCAATACCTTCATCGTCGAGACCGCACGTCGGTTTCCCGCCGAAGCTTCGATGACGACGAGGCCTGCTCCAGACCCGGCATCGGCCGGGATCGTGAGTTGCGCTTCGCCGTTCTCCGAGACGGTACTAAAGGTTCGGGGCCCGTATCCGGCGTCGAGCGTGATCGAGACGGGTCGGTCGGTAGCGAAGCCTCCAACAGTGACAGCAAACGATTCCCCGGCGGCGACGGAGATGGGATGATCCAGCTCGAGGTCGACGAAGGGGAGTGCGTCCGGTGGTTCTGACGTCGGGCGAGTGTCCATCACGACAAAGACGACAAGCGCAAGACCGACAAGGGCGGCTATCAGTAGGCCGCGGTGCTGGGCGTACATTCGGCTCATTCGACAACCTCGGACGCGACGATGGTCGTCACATCAACGCGAAGCGATGCAAACGCGCTTCCTGTCGGAGCGTCGATCAATCCGACGTTGCGGCGTAGGGGTGTACGAGCGTCGTCGATTCCGTTCGCGTACACGATCGGCTCGATCTCGCTCGGCTCGACGTTGCCGAGCTCTGGGATCTCAAAGGAGAACTCGATCGAACGTTGAGGTCGCACCGATTCTTCGACGAAGCGTCGCTCAACCCAAAGCACCTCGCCCTCTCCATCGAGGTAGCTGATGATGAGGATAGGCACGATTGCCTCGGTCACGCCGTCGTTGCGCAACGAGCCCGACAAGCGGAAGTCCTCGTCGAGCTGTTCGAGGGCGAGCGAGTTGACGCCAAGGCCACGGTACAAACCTTGCGTTGTCACCACGGCTTTCCCGTACACCTCGACGCTGGCGATCTCATCGGTGAGCTCGACTGGTTGAACGTCGAGAGGGTCGAAGTCGAGGTTGGCTCCCGCTGCGACACGTTGGAAGTCGATCCGGAACGGTGTCGACTCGCGAGGATTGAGCGTTCGGATGAGGTGGTCTGTCGCGTTGTATCTCGCAAGCACCGCACCTTCGGCATTGCGCAGAACTGCGGTGATCGTGACGTCAGCTGGGTCGACGTCGCGATTCGCGACCTCGCCGACAACCACAGGGAGACCGGCCATGTCCATCAGCCGCACTGCGTCGACGTCGATCTCGGGACGATCTTGAACATCGGTAAGTTCGGTGTTGAGCGACGTGACACGTCGTCGGCCCTGGATGGCGAAGTCCACTTCGGAGCGCCGGACTAATTGGTCGGGGGGAGTGGTCAGATCCGGCAGCTCTGCAAGGAGGAACCATGACTTCCCCCGCTTCACCAGGTCATGTGGGCGTTCAACTGGGTACCAGTCGAGTGCGGTGATGTAGCGCAGGTTCGCAGATACGCGAGACCTAGATGCCTCGAGGCTGACGTTCGTTGTCTCGATCGCATCGAGCTTGGCGTAGCTCGAAAGCAGGCCGCCCGTCACCGAGAACTGCAAGCGCCAGAGCTCGTAACTTGGTCGGGTGTCGGGGTCCAGTAGATCGTATGCGTCCGTCCAACGCCGGAAGTCGAGATGGTCGTAGTAGGCCTCCACTGTTTCTTCCGGGGTCGGCTCTTCTCCGATCGTCGCTACGGCCATGGCCGCAATCAGGCACGCCGCCAGAGCTATGACGCTTCGCCGGCCGTTGCGCGCCGTTGGGGTGGGTACCTCCGATAGAAGCTGCCGAAGGTTCAACACGATTGGAGACGGCAGGTTCGGCTCGTTTTCTGCGGCGTCGAGACCGATCTCTTCAGGCGCACTGAACACGAACCGGCTGAGAAGGAGGAGAGATGCAAGGACGATCGCGGCTGGCGGAACCGTTCCCCACAAGAAGCGCTGCCAGCCCGGTAGTTCCTTGACCGGCAGGACGGCTGGGAGCGGTTCGACGTCAGCCTTCTCCCAGACATCGATGCCGTTCTCCAAGGGTCCGAGCCGTTCCCACCCAAGTACCTGGAGCAATGGGTCGTAGAAGCGATCGTTAGAGAACACGAACTTCAGGTGGTACTTCTCGGGGACCTCCAAGAACTGCTGAAGTGATCCAAGCCCAGAAATACCCCGGTACTTAGCGCCTTCGAGCCGTTCCACCGACGTCGAAGTCAGCTCGGGAAGACGACGGGCCGAGTGATAGTTGCCATCAACCTGTGTCGCGGTTGTGGCTGCTGAAAGCGCGGCCATCTGATCGCCGAAACCAAGCGTCATAAACCGCCACCGTTCGTGCTGGTCCTTCTCGAGGAAGGCAACGATGGGGTCGTTGTCGATTGGCTCGGGTTGAAAGGGTCTAAACGCTGACAGGTTGGCGGCGAACAAGGCCATGCCAACTAGAGCTACGACGCCAACGACCTGCGTGCCGCGGAGCAAGGCTGGGCCGCCGGTCTCTCGAAGCCATGATGCAATCGCACCGTTCTCCACACTCGATACCAACAACCCAGCCAACGGCAGAATCTGCATCGTGGCCCAGAACGTAAATCGGTCGAGGGTCAAGATGTCGAATGCCCCACCGAGGAGCATTCGCGGAATGGGCGTCGTGCCTCCCGTCCCAAGAACGAAGAGCAATCCAATCGACGCTGCGAGAGGCCACATTCGGTCAGCCAGGGCCCGCACGATCGCATACGGCAAGGCAAAGATGAGCACGCCCCACGGAATGACAAAGAACACGAGCCCAAGGTTTTTGTCACTCCAGAAATTTGCTCGGCTGCCGTGAGGTATCGACACCTGATTGATGGGATCTGACCCGCTCCATAGCCAGTACGGCAGTACGACCGCTACGAGAGTGACGATGCAAAGAACACCAACGAGCAACAGGCGAAGCGCCGCAGGCCCTATGCGTTTCAGCCTGCGCGTCGCAAGTGCCCGAGCGGTTCGTCGAGAGATGGAAATGGTTGCGTCGCTGGATTCGCCCTCTCGGGGAATCCTCGACTGGGCGAGCAAACCAGCCACAATGACTGGCCCGAGGAAGAAGATCGATCCGAACAGGGTCGTCACGTGATGGCCAGCCGTGCACGCAGCAAGCGTCAGAACGCCGATGAAGAGATTCCCCAAACGCCCACCAAAGACCCAAGTTCGAAGATAGGGGATTGCATTCAGCAGAAACGCCAAGGCAAATGTCGTGGGTAGTTGCCCAAATACATGCACCGTTTCGGCAATGGAAGAAGACAACGCAAGCAGGATCGCAGCATTGCCCGCTGCACGCTCATCGACCCAGATCCGGCTGTAGCGATACATGCCGACCGTAAGCAGCAGTAGGGCCGATGTCTGGACGACGACGAACGCCGACCCCAACGATCCGGTGACTTTGGAGATGGCCGCAATGGCCATATGGGTTCCGGGTGGATACGACACGGTGGTGAAGCCGGTGTACCAACGCTGCTCCCAAGTCGAGAACCAGTCTCGTGCGTAGTGATCGCCGAGAAACATATGCACGTAGGCGTCGTAGGTTCCCGCAAATGACCCTGAGAGCAATAGCGACCCGTGAAAGACCAGCACAATCAGCAGGGCCCAAACCAGGCGCGGCGGAACCCGGTGCCGCGGAAACTCGTGTGTTTCAGCCGTTGTTGGTGGTTGGGTTGCGCGAATCGCACGCATGAGGTGCCAATCGGCGAAAAACCACCCATTTATGAAGGTTCGTCAGCGATCTCTTAACCCTGGTGCTTCTGGCGAGCCGGTCTTAGGAACGTTCCGAGACGTGCCGATAGTGCGATGAGAGTCAACAGAGGTGCGATGTGACGTCTTCAGATATGGGCGAACAGCAGGTTGCGAAACTCATCCAGAACATCGCTGAGCTCGAGGAGGCGCTGGCTGATCGATCGCGATTCATCACCCGCTTGAGCCACGAGATGCGCTCGCCGCTTCACGCAATCCAGGGCCTGGCCGAAGTGCTGCTCGGTTCGGCGACGGTAGAGGCGATCGACCGTCATCACATCGAGTCAATCGATCGTGAAGCCCACGTTCTCCGGCGCATGATCGACGACCTCCTCGACATGTCGAAGATCGGTGAAGGCCACATGGAACTCCAGGTCGCTTCCTTCATGCCAGCAGCGGTTGTTGACTCGATCGGCTTGACGAACCGTCCCCAGGCCGAGCTGAAGGGCTTGGAACTTCTCGTAGAGATCAGCCCCGATACTCCGCGAGTCGTGTTGGGCGATGAATATCGATTGCGACAGATCTTGGTCAATCTGATCAGCAACGCAATCAAGTACACCGACTCCGGCTCGATAGTGCTCGCCGTCGCCCCCGGGGCAGGCGATGTCCTGCGATTCGACGTTGTGGACACCGGCCGTGGAATCCCAGCCGAGAAGGCCGAGTCGCTCTTCGAGCCGTACAGCCAAATGCACTCGGCCGACTCGAATACTGGCACCGGCATCGGGCTCACGATCACCAAAATGCTCGTCGAGCTGATGGGCGGGGCCATAACGTTTGCCTCCTCCGCTTCCGGCACGACGTTCACGTGTGAGATTCCGTTCCGCAAGGGTCGGCGGGCAACCGATCGCGTGCCGGACGGCCATGAGCTGTCCAGCAATCTCGAGGCGGTGAAGATCCTCGTCGTGGATGACTCCGAGGTCAACCAGATCCTCGCCAGCGCCCAGATCAAGCGCCTCGGGCATGAGTTTGACTTGGCTGGCTCGGGCCCCGACGCCATCGCCATGATTCGCGACACGCCCTATGACCTCGTGCTCATGGACTGGCACATGCCCGAAGTCGATGGTCTCGAAGCCGCCCGCCGGATCCGGGCGCTCGGCGATGAGGTCGCCCAGCCGACGATCGTGGCGATGACGGCCAGTGTGACAACCGGTGACCGAGACCGCTGCCTTGCCGCCGGAATGGACGACTACCTGCCCAAGCCGGTGTCGCTGTCAGATCTGGGAGCGATGATCGACCGCTGGTCGGGCACCTCGTCTACTGCTACTTCGGACCCTGAAGTGTCGACAACCACCATCGACGATGAAGCGATTGCACGCCTAGTGGATGACCTTGGCGACCGATCGGTGGCCCATTCGATTGTGATCACCTTCCTCACTGAGCTGAGGAAATGGCGGGGCGAGCTCGAAGCAGGTGTGTCGTCGGGCGATCTCGAAACGGCACGTCGCGCGGCTCACACGGTGAAATCGACTGCGGCAATGCTCGGCGCTATGTCGCTATCGGATGCGTGCAAGATGTTCGAGCACGATGCCACGACACCTATCAATGCGGAGAGGTTGCTGAAATCGGTACTCGAAAATGCCGATGAGACAGAGCGTGAACTCACCAAAAGAGTTGACGAATGGGACGAGGAAATCAACAAGAAGGGACAGCCATGAAGGGTGTCATTTTCAACGCCGTCGAAGAAGCGGTCGTCACGCTCTACTCCGAGGATGTATGGGACGACCTCCTTGACGCGGCTGGAGTGTCCGGGCGGTACACGTCTCTTGGAAACTACGACGATGCTGAACTGATCGCGCTGGTGGAAACCGCCGTTCAGATGACGGGCATCGATGCGACCGAACTCGTGAAGATTCTGGGGCGTCACTCGTTCCCACATCTCGCAAGCCGCTACCCAGATCTAGTGGAAGACTCCGATGGCACGCACGACTTTCTTCGCCGAGTAAACGACATCATTCACCCCGAGGTGCTCAAACTGCATCCGGATGCGACGCCGCCGCAGTTTGAGTTTGAAAATCTTGATGATGGTGCACTTCGCATCACATATCACTCAGCTCGCAAGCTTGGTGTCCTGGCCCAAGGCTTGATGTACGGCGCGGCCGACCGATTCGCTGAAGAGATCGAAATCGACGTTGTTTCGGGCATCGGTGAAGAGACGACCGTGTTCGATGTTCGCATTCTTGCTGCCGAGGCAACGGTGGACACCGCCGCCTAGTCATGCCAGTCCCCGAAAAGCCTCCCCAAAGGGAGGCTTCGCCCGATGTCGTCATCGAACGGCTCGAACGCCGCCTTCAGCGCGAACGCGACGCACGGCGCCAGGCCGAGGAAATCTCGGAACGGGGAATGCGCGACCTTTGGCTCGCCAACCAAGACCTCGATGCTCGGGTCGAGGAACGGACCAAAGATCTGGCTGAAACGCTCGAGCAGCTTCGCGTGGCCAGCTCGGCGCGCGACCGGTTTCTCGCCACCCTCAGCCACGAGATGCGAACTCCTTTGAACGGGATTTTGGGAATGCTCGAAATTCTTGGGCCACACCTGGTCGGCGATCAGGGAAATCGCTACCTCGATGTCGCTGTTGAGTCCGCCGAGCGACTCCTGCACCTGGTCTCTCGTCTACTCGACCTCGTAGCACTCGACAGCGGCTCGTTCACCACGAACCGAAGCGTCGTCACCGTTGCGAGCGTCGCCGACGACATTCGAGATCGCTGGCAGACCGAAGCACTTCGAAGCGGCCACTTGTTGACGGTTTGGACCCACGGACTTGCCGACTGTGCAATCGATGAGCCACGGGTGCTGCAGATCGCAAACGAACTGATCGACAACGCTCTTACCCATGCCTCTCCCGGGGCGCTTCGGGTAGAAATCGACGTGGACGAGCTTCGATTCGAGCTGTCGGTCATCGACTCGGGCCCAGGAATCTCGCCGGAACTCATACCTGAGCTTCTGACCGCTGACTTTTCGATGGTCGACGATTCCTCGGCGCGTGCTGCACAGGGACTCGGGCTTGGCCTTGGGATTTGTCGCCGAATTGCCGAGGCAATAGGTGGGACTCTTGAACTCACGAGCGACGGGTCCACTGGCTCGGTCGCTCGTCTTGAGATGCCGGCGCCAGATGGCGAACACACACAACCTGAGCGGACAACCGACATGAGCCAAAGAACGGTCAGCTGACTATGAACTCGAAACCACTCCGACTGGGCGTCCTGACGGCGTTTCCACCCGGCCGCAACAGCCTGAACGAATTCGGCTTTCATGTGGTGAAACACATGGCAGCGAACCCGGACATCTCGAAGGTTGTCGTGTTCGCCGACGAGACCGACGCTGGCCCGCCCATGGCCCTAGAGGAACATGGCGAGAAGGTCGAGTCCATCGTGTCGTGGAAATTCAACGCGGTAGCCAATCCGGCGCGCCTGATCCGAGCGATCAAATCCGCGAAGGTCGACGCGGTCATCATCAACCTGCAGTTCGCCACGTTTGGAGACCAACGAATTGCTGGCGGCCTCGGACTGCTGACGCCAGCGCTGCTTCGCGGTGTTGGTGTCCCTACCGCCGTGATCCTGCACAACCTCGTCGACAACGTCGACATGGCCGATGCGGGCTTTGCCGACTCGAAGCTCATGGCCAAGTTGATGACGTCAGCTGGCCGGATGCTTACCAGAGTCATTTTGAAGGCCGACTATGTCGCCCTCACGATTCCGAGATACGTCGAGTTTCTTCGAGATAGCTACGGAGCGACCAACGTGCTCCTCGCCCCACACGGCAGCTTCGAGGAAATCGCGGAACCTACTTTTGGTCCGCCAGCAGAGGGGCCACGCAAGATTCTCGCCTTCGGCAAGTGGGGCACGTACAAGACCGTCGACGTGCTCGTCGATGCCTTCCGTCAGCTGATCGAGCGTGGCTACGACGACCTGGTGCTCGAAATTGCAGGAACGGACAGCCCGAACTCTGTTGGTTATCTCGCCGGTGTTCAAGCTGCCTGCGCCGACCTCGACAACGTGGTGTTCTCGGGCTACATCGAGGAGGACGATGTTCCAGGGCTCTTCACCGGTTCAACCCTCACAGCCTTCCCCTACACCTCGACGACCGGTAGTTCCGGCGTGCTACACCAAGCAGGAATGTATGGACGAAGTGCCGTCCTTCCAGCTATTGGCGACTTCGTTGAAGTGATCGAGGAAGAGGGTTTCATCGGTCAGTACTTCGAGCCAGGTGACGCCAGCAGCTTGGCTGATGCCATGGTGAAACTGCTCGACGATCCGGGCCTGAATATCGAGCATGGCAAGCGAAACTATCTTGCGGCTACGGGCATTCCGATGGCTGAGGTCATCGACTGGCACCTCTTCCATCTCAACGACGTCCTGAACAAGGACTAGGTCAGTCTGTGGAGACCGTTACGCCTGACCGGCCCGAAGTTGGTGACGATGCTCGCAGCCTTGCTGCGGGTGGTGCTGCGCTTGGCGTGGCCATGATCGTCGCGAATGGCGGCAACTATCTGTTGAACGTCGTCTTGGGGCGCTGGTTGACTCCGGCGGAATTCGCCGACGCAAACCTCATGGTCACCATCATGTTGCTGGTGACGGCCATTGCGATCAGCCTGCAGATGATCGCCGCAAGATTCGTTGGAATCCATGTTGTTCACCAAGACGACACCGCAACCGCCGCTCTCGCTAGGTGGCTTGAAGGGAAAGCGTGGATCGTTGGTGCACTGCTGGCCCTTGGGTTGGTGGCGGGCTCGTCGGTCTTGCGGACTTTTTTTAACTCCGAGTCTGCATGGCCATTTGCGATCTTGGGGCTGGGCATGCCGTTCTACCTCGCTCAGGCAGTTGGTCGTGGCGTACTTCAAGGTCGCCTCAGCTTCAGGCCTCTGGCCGCAACGTTCGTCGTGGAGATGGTTGTTCGAGTCACACTCGGTGTTGCACTTGTAGCGGCTGGCTTTGGCGTCGTGGGGGCCACCATCGGCCTCGCTGCTTCCTTCGTAGCAACGTGGTGGCATGTTCGCATGCTCGTTGGTAGCCACGAGCGTCACACCTTTGGGCGTTCTGCTGTTCGAGAGCTGGTCATCTACGCCGGCCCGATTGCGTTGTTGTTGCTCGGACAGATCATTGTCAACAACGGCGACGTCCTTATCGCCAAGCGCTTCCTTGAACCAGAAACAGCAGGCGTGTACGCCGCTATTGCCCTCGTTGGGCGCGCCGTGTTCTTCCTTTCCTGGTCTGTTGCGACAACGCTCTTTCCAGCTGCTGCCCAGCGTGGTGAACGAGGCGAGGACTCCAACGGTCTGCTGTGGGGCGGGTTAGGCATCGTCGCAACGATGGGCGTCTGCTTTGTTGTCGGTGCAGCGTTCCTCGGAGGCACGGTGCTTGGTCGGGTCTTTGGCCCCGAGTACTCCGACGTCTCGGGACCACTCGCTTGGTACGCGTTTGCCACGTCACTCTTCGCAATGGCCAACCTGATCGTCAGCCATCACCTATCGACTGGCCGGACAACCGAGGCCGTATTGCTACTGGTCGGCGGATTGGGTCAAACCGCCATGCTGCTCATCAACCGAGGGAGCATTGACTCGCTCATCCAAGCTCAAGTGATATCGATGCTGACGCTGTTTCTTGTAGTGCTTGTCAGCCATGTGCTCATCGGAGAAAAGACATGACCGAAGAAACGTCCCAGTCGCTCGACAGCCTCCAGCAGTACCGCGTATGGGCGTCGACACCGATCGACCAACCACCCACGTACTCAGTAGTCATCCCGACGTACAACGAAGAGATCCGGATTGTCCCGACGATCGGTGCGATCGCTACGCACATGTGCACGCTTGGCGAACCCTGGGAGTTGATCATCTCCGACGACGGTTCAAACGACTCGACCGTTCAGCTCGTAAACGACCTGGGATTGGCGAACCTTCGCGTTGTCCCCGCCAAGATCAACGCGGGCAAAGGCGACGCTGTGCGTCGCGGCATGCTCGCATCGCTCGGCGAAACCGTGCTCTTCGCGGACGCCGATCAATCCACCCCGATCGAACAGTTCGAGCGACTTGCTGATCAGATCCGTTTGGGCGCAGACGTCGTCGTTGGATCGCGGGCTGCCGACGGTGCCGAAGTGTCGAACAAGTCGATGGCTCGAAAGGCGTTTAGTGCAGGACTGAGATTTGTAGTCATGGGTGTGTTTCGCATCCCGGTTGCTGACACCCAATGCGGGTTCAAGATGTTCACTCGTGAGTCCGCCGATCTGCTTTTCGAGCGTCAACTGATCGACGACTTTTCGTTTGACCTGGAAGTGCTCTACCTATCGCAAAAGTTCGGTCTGAAAACCGTTGAGGTGCCGGTGGAGTGGATCGATGCTCCCGGCTCGACGGTCAACCCAACAAAGGTTGCGCTCGGGTTCCTCCGCGACCTTGCGACCATCAAGAAGAACGATCGAGACGGAAAGTACGACCGTCCAACAACGCCTACCTCTCGGGTACAAGCAACCGATGAGGCGGACCCTCCAACCACCCAACTCGCTGCCTGATTGAGGAACGTATGGATATCGCCCAACACACCACCGACGGTCGGGTCGTCTTCACGCTCACGGGCAGGTTCGATGCCCACGAGGCTGATGCGGTCAAGGATGCCCTTCACGCAGAGATCAAAGCGGGCCACAGCGACCTCGGAGTAGACCTCGCCGGCGTGGTCTTCCTCGACTCGTCCGCACTCGCAACCCTGACATCGGCCATGAAACGCTGTCGGGAAGCCGGCGGCGATCTTGTCCTTCTCTCGCCATCAGACCCTGCGCGCGTGATTCTCGAACTGACCCGTCTCGACCTTGCGTTCGAAATCCTCTAGCAAAATGTCCGCCGCCCCATCTCCTGCTGACTCGCTCGCCGAAGCGTTGATCGACGCGCAAGACCAACTCTTGGCGCTGTACGAGCTCGCAACGTTGACAACCGAATCGTTGGACGAAGACGAGTGCGTCGATCCAATTTTGCAACGGGCGGCTCGACTGCTGTCAGCTGAGATCACCTTTGCAGTCGGTGAAACCTTCGCCCCCGAAGCGTCATCAGCGATGACCGTCGTTGCCAAGAACAGCAGCGGACTTTCCGGCGCGCTCACGGCACGCCGAGACGCCGAGCCGTTCGGAACGGCTGACCAAAAGTTACTGCGCGCTGTCGCGAACATTGCACTTGGAGCCGTTCAAACCTCACGTCTCCACGCCGATGCGGTTGCCCAGGCAGTGGTGGCGCGAGATCATGACACCGCGTCAGAGCTAGCTCAGCTTGCCCTCCCATCGTGGCGTCCAAAGGTTCGCGGTCTCGATGTGTTTGCACGGTCCGATCCGGCGCGGACAGCGGGGGGAGATCTCTTCACCTTTGTCGAGACCCCGACTTCGCTGCACTTTGTTGTGGGGGACGTATCGGGCAAAGGGCTACCGGCGGCCATGATGATGACCACAATCATTTCGTCAGCCAACGCCGCAATGCACAGCCACGGGGCCGATCCGCTCGCCACCCTCAGTTCGATCGACTCGTGGATGTATGACTACCTCTCAGGTTCGGGACTGTTCGTCACCATCGTCGCTGGATCGATCGATACAACCACCGGTGAGCTTCGGCTAGCGAACGCCGGGCACTCTCCTGTCATCGCAGTACAAAACGGGGTGCCTTCGATGCTCGCTGCAACCGCCCCTCCAATCGGTGTCCTGCCGCTTGGCTCAACGGCGATGACTGAAGATCGCCTGGCACTTTCGCCGCGAGACCGCCTTGTTGTCTGCTCCGACGGCTTCAGCGAGCAGCTCGATGCGCACGGCAACATGTTTGGTGACGATCGGCTTCTGCGACGCGTCGCCGACCTTTCCAACGGCGCCCACGATCACGGGTCTACGCTCTTCGACGAGCTCGATGAGTTTGCCGTGGGTGCTGCGCAGACCGATGACCGCACCCTCGTCATCATCGACTTCCATGATCAGAGCGTTTCGAGGAGGGCCGCATGAAATCAGAACTTCGGCTCGAGGCGAACTACCTAGCGCTTCGCGAAATCGGGCCATGGCTTGCTGACCTTCTCGTCGGCCATGACAGCTCTCTGCTCGGTTCGATTGAGCTCGGCGTGCACGAGCTTGCGACGAACAGCGTTGATCACGCCGAATCTCCCGACGGAGCCTTCGTGCTCTTGGGCCATGTCGAGAACAAGGTGCTGACGATTGAGCTGGTCGACCGGGGTGTGCCCTTCGAGGCCGCCGAGGTGACCGTTCCCGATCCTGACGTGCCCCAGGTTGGCGGGTATGGCCTGATGATCCTCGAGCAACTGGCAACGGAACTGCGGTACGTGCGAATCGATGATCGAAATGAATGGCGCACCACGTTCGCCCTGAACCCTATGTAATCAGCTGGTTCTCGAAATCGAGACTTAGGTACCGATCACAACCTGTCGATATCACCGGTATGAAGGTCTCAACCGAAACTCATGAACGCGCGGTTCACGTCGTCACCCTTTCGGGACGCCTCGACGCACTCGAGGCCGGGCCAATCCGCGAACTATTGAGTTCGTACTACGCCAATGGCGACCATGACCTGATCGTCGATTTGCGAGAGGTGGACTTTGTCGATTCGGCCGGGCTTGCCGCACTTGTGAAGGCAATGAAGGATGCGCGCTCGAATGGTGGTGACCTGCGACTCGTGCGCCCGACGGCCGAGGATGCCAACCGCGTCTTTGCCCTCACCCGTTTCGACCAGGTCTTTGTCATGGCCGATTCGTCCGCAGAACTTCTGAGCGACTGGTAGCCAGCCCCCAATGCGAAACGTGCTCCTTGTCGACGACGACACCGTCTCGCGCACGGTGCTCCGGATCATGCTCGAACGCCTTGATCTTCAGGTGGTGGAGGCGGACGGCGTCGCTATGGCCTCAGGCCACCTTGAAACGAACGATGTAGATCTCATCATTTGTGATTACGAGATGCCCGATGCCAACGGGCTCGACCTATTGGCAGCCTTCCCAGATCTGAGCGACCGGTTTGTGCTGGTGACAGGAACGACCGAGCGAAGCGAGCTGGACGATGACCGGGTTGACAGTGTTGCCGCCTACCTGACAAAGCCCGTGGGTTCTGATGAACTGCATCGACTCCTCCAGGCGATGCTCGGTGTTCCAATCGCTAGCTAGAGCTTCACGTGGAAAATGTCAGCTGTTGTCCGGGGCCGCTCGGCGGCTCAGTGCCTTCACCATGCCGTGAGTGACTCGAGCTGGTAGCCGTGACGCGAGATCGAACACCTTGGCGTCGGGGCCGATGAGTGCTCGCCGACGATCACGCTCAATCGCCTTTACGATTTGTCGAGCCGCCTTCTCGGGCGTCGTCATCGCTACCTGATCGAAGCGTTCGATCGTGTGCTGCTGGTCTTGGGCTCGTCCGTTGCGGACGATGTTGGTCTTGATCCCACCGGGATGGATTGTCGTGGCCGATACCGGAGCACCTTCTAGTTCGAGCTCCATACGGAGCGCGTCGGTGTAGCCGCGCACCGCAAACTTCGCCGCGTTGTAGGCCGACTGCGACGGAATGCTCACGAGGCCAAACACGCTCGAGATGTTGACCACGTGCCCTTCACCGGATGCCTTGAGGTGGGGGAGGAACGCTTGCGTGCCGTGAACGACACCCCAGAAGTCGATGTCCATAACCCATTCGACGTCGGCGATCGACTGGGTCTCGGCATCGTGGCTGAGGTTCACGCCGGCGTTGTTGATGATCAGGTTGACTCGACCGTGATCAGCAACGACCTGCTCGGACCATTCATACATGTCGTCGCGACCTGCCACATCGACGATCGACGTCGTGACCTCGACGGCCGTCCCGCACAAGTCGGCAGTTCGAGCGAGGCCGACCTCGTCAACATCACAAAGCGCCAGGTGACAGCCCCGGTTCGCAAGCTCGATCGAAACCGCCCGGCCGATACCCGACGCAGCCCCAGTCACCGCGGCAACTTTGTCCGAAAGGTCCTTCATCCCGCGACGCTAACCCACCCACCGGAAGATTTGTACACGGTTTCATACCGTATAGGTAGGGAAACCATGTACAAATCTTTAGTCGGCGAGGCGTTTGGCGATGATGGTCCACACATCGGGGTCGATGATCATGCCTGCGTGGGTGGACGACACCTCGATGTTCTCGACGTTTGGGCTGAAGGTGTCGATGCAGGCCCTCCAGTCCACGATGTTGTCGGCCTCGGAGTAGATCGACGTGATTGGTTGCTCGATCGGGATGGCGTTTCGGTCGTCGACGACCTTCGCGATCCGGTCGACCTCGTCTTGGGGATACAGCGCCGCGCCTCGTGTGTACTTCGGCCCACCGAATACCGGGGTGCCAATGGTGATGATCTGGGTGACCAGATCGGGTCGATCGCGGGCGACCTCTCGGGCGAATATGCCGCCGTTGCTCCAGCCGATCGTCGTTGCGGGCCGACCCGTTTGTTCGACACGGCGTTCGACCATTTCAATCACGGGGTCGAGCATTTTCTCGACCTCGGCACGGTTGGTGCCAAATCCCCAGCCGAACGGTTGATGGCCGAGCGCCTTGAGCGCTGACCGCAGCGGCAACATCGCAAGATCATTCGTGCTGTAGCCAGGAAAGACAACCACGGTCTCGTCACCACGAGGAAGACGGATCAGCTTTGGCGACTGAACCGCAAGGCGCGGAAACTGTAGAAGCCCAAAGATCTCGCTAGCGAGGCTCGCACCAGTGGGAGCGGAGAACTCGGTGTCATGGATAGTCACCGTCCAATCCTACGGAAGCTACGAATCTGTGGAGTCTGATGTTCGAAATACGGTCATCAGACTCCACAGATTCGCGCTTGAGGGGGTTTAGGCGGCGGGGAGTTGGAGGTGGACGGCACCGCCGGGGCCGGGGTCGGCCCAGATCTTGCCGTCGAGCGCTTCGACGATTCCCTTGGCGACAGCGAGGCCGAGGCCGGCGCCACCTTGGGCCCGCTCACGAGCCTCGTCGTGGCGACGGAATGGCTGGAAGGCCTCGACACAGAAGTCCTCGGGAAAGCCCGACCCGCCATCGAACACCGAGACTTGTTGCTCGTCGGGGTCGATCTCGATGCACACAACCTCATCGGTCGGTGAGTGACGGATCGCGTTGCTCACCACGTTCGATAGCACGCGTGTGAGCTGGCTCGGATCGGCGGTGACGGGAAGTGTGACTGGTCCGCTTACGGTGATCCGAACGTTCTTGTTGTCGGCTATCGGTGTCATGAGTTCAACGACATCGTGGACGGTGTTCATGGCGTCCATCGGCCCTGAAATGATCTCGAGCCGGTTCGCCTCAAGTTGTCCGATGGTGAAGAGATCGTTGATGAGCGTTTCGACGGCATTGATGTCTGACTCGATCGTGCGGAGGTATCGGTCGGGGTCAGGTGCGACGCCGTCGAGCAGCGCTTCAGTGGCCAACCGCATGGAGGTAAGAGGGGTGCGGGCGTCGTGGCTGAGCGACGCAAGGGTGATCGACCGTTCGTGTTCCGCCTCGTCGCGGGCGGCGCGCGACGTGGAGATTTGATCCACCATGAGGTCGATCGCTGTGGACAATTCACCGACTTCGTCGATGCGTTGCAAGTCGGCGCGGGCTTCTAGATTGCCCTTACCGACCTGTTGGGCCACACGAGTGAGCGCAGCGAGGTCTTCGGTCAAAGGCCGAGCGAGAGTGAACATCACGCCGATTCCAAGCACGGTGGCGAACGCCAAAAGAATCAGCAAGAACTGCAGGTCGTGTTCGGAAAGGAACATCGATTGCGACCCAGCGGTGAGCGCTGACGCGATGACGACCGGGCCCGAGATTGCGGCTACGAGCATCCGTCGGGTGAGTGAGCGGGGAGCGAACAGCCGGAAGACGATGGTGATAATCAGGGTGGCCGCCGCGATCGACCCCATGAGCGCGATTAGCTGGTTCCGCTCGCTTTGGCTTGGAGCCATCACGATCTCGGTGGTCACCGTTGCTGCGAGGCCTGCCAGCGTGGCAAGCACCGCAAGTGCGATCAGAAGTTGTGGCCAACGCTTCATTGGCTAGCTCCAGGGGTCCACGAAGTGCTCATGGGTCAAAACGGTAGCCAACACCGAACACAGTCATGAAATGCGCCGGCTTCGACGGGTCGTCCTCGAGTCGGCCGCGAAGTCGACGCACGTGGACCGTCACCGTCGAAGGATCCTGCCACTCAGTCGAACTGCTCCAGACCTTTTGGAGAAGGTCTTCACGGGTAAGTGCCTCGCCTGGATGGGCCAGGAAGCAGTTCAAGAGCTCGAACTCCTTACGCGGGAGCTCGATCATTTCTTTGTTCTTGGTCACGGTCCATCGGGCGGGGTCAACCGTGACGTTGCCGAACTCGGTCATCATCTCGCTTGTGACAGCTACCTCGTTCGTGCGACGAAGCACCGAACGCACGCGGGCGACAACCTCGCGAGCCGAGAAGGGCTTCACAACATAATCGTCGGCGCCGGCCTCGAGGCCGCGAACCCGGTCGGCTTCGTCGCCTCGCGCCGTCAGCAGAATTACCGGAAGCTGTGAGGTTCCGCGAATGAAACCCAACACGTCGAGGCCGTTTCGCTTCGGCAACATCAGGTCGAGGAGTACAAGATCGGGGGTCTCGTCGGTGACTGCCGCTACGGCCGCATCGCCGTCGCCAGCCTCCACTACCTCAAAACCGTCGGAGGCCAAGTACTGCGACAGCACTTCACGCACCATGGGCTCATCGTCCACCACAAGAATCTTTGACACGTGCTTCACGGTAGACGTGAACCCACGTTTGGCCCAGAGACTTCCGGCCTTGTTCGCAACTTCGTAAGAAGTTCGATGCGTATTGCGGAGAAGTCGCCTCGCTAGCGGCGGGTGATGGTGGCGTTGATGTCCACGACATCTCGGCCTTCAGGCCCCGGTGTGGCCAGTACAGACTGACGATCGAGCACGTCAAAACCATGCCGGTCGAGGAGGTCGTCGATCTCGGCCTCTGTCTCAAAGATGATCGTGTGGTCGTAGAACGCGGCGTTTGTAGCGGTCGAGAAGAATGCCTTGCCGCCGGGTGCGAGCAGTTCGTGAAGCCGATCCATGCCAGCTGCAGGGTCGGGGAGATGCTCGACCACTTCGCTAAAGATGATGTGGTCGAATAACCCACCAAAGTCGGCGTCGAGAAACGACTCGGTGACGAAGTTGTGGTCGGCATCGGGATACACCCGGTTCACAAACGTCTCGGAGTGCGGACTGAGGTCGTTGAACACGACGTCGTCAGTGTTGGCACGACATGCCGTGCCGAAGGAACCGGGGCCAGTTCCCACATCGAGCACCCGATGGTCGGCTGCAACGAGAGGGAGGTAGTTGTCGGCAAACCAGCGGTGCTTGCGGTAATGGTTTGGCCAGAACACCTGCGCCAGATAGAGGCCGGGCAGGTAGCGCTCGAGCATGAGCTCGGGGTCGTCGTGTAGGCCTGCCTCGAATTCAGTCGGGTCGGACGAGAACACGCCGGTGCGGAAGTACTCGGCCTGTAGACGCAGCGTGTCGATCGTCATCTCTATGTAGCCGTCGACCGCGATCTCGATTGCCGACTCGTCGGCCTTGGGTTCCGACGCTGGGCCAATACGGCCCACGTAGCGCTCGACAGCATCGCGGTAGTCGTCGCCGAACTCGGCGGAGAGTTCCTCGACAGCGTCAACCAGGTTGGGCCATTGGCCGAGCGTCTCGAGCGCGGCGGCCGCGTGGGGCCGGGAAGACCAATCGGTCATGGGTCAGAATCCTTGGTAGACGAACTGGATGTCGTTTACCGAAACGACAAGAACCCACAATATGAGAGCACCGAGCGCAATGCCGAGGATGATCTCGCCGACAGTGCGCAGGGCAACGTTGGTGCGAGGCTCGACGTCGGCTTCGCCCGCTACTTGGTCGCTGAGGGCTGAGGTGTCGCCGGAGGTGATGTCACTCATCGCAGATGTGTCCTGTTGTGGCTAGGAACTCGCAGAGTTCGGGGGTGAGATATCCGCTAACGGCTTCAGGTTCTTGAATGTGAATGAGGTCGGCGAAGCCAAATGGCTCGACGAACCGTGACAGGTTCGTTGGCACAAAGCGCTGGTTTGGCGCACTCCATCTGTCGGCGTGGCTCGCAATCTCGGCCTCGATGTCGGCAACCGCGGTGTCGACCACCGGGTCGGCCAAGTACTCATGGTTGACCGGGGCGACATACACGTACGTTGGGATTCCGCTTTCAGCGGTGATGCGGGCCATGTTGTCGAGCACGGCTCGGTTGATCGAGTTTGCGTCGAGGTCGGACTCGAGCAGGATCTGCGCTTGGCGTTCGCCAAGTGTTTGGTCGGGGACGGGAGCTAGCCGATACTTGCGCCAGAACGCGACCGGTATGTTCATGGCCCGAATCTGGGCGAGTTCATCGGGAGGTGGGGGCTCGGCATCAGAAGGTGTTCGATCGAGCAGCGTGAACCCCGACAGCTTGTCGGTGATGGCTTGGGAGTGGCGGATGCGATCGCGCACGGGCGCTGAGGCATACGACGCTGCGCCGAGCACGAAATCTGATGGTGCGAGGTACGGAGCGAACAGCGATGCTGACTGCGGGTCGGCGGCGAGGAGTTGAACAGCGTGCGGGTCGAGCTCTTCCCAACCTCGGGTGGCGGTGTTGTTGAACACCCACGCTGGGTTGATCGTCACCACGATCATGTCGGGCTCGTCTTCGACCGCAGCCAGGACGGCCATGTAATTGTCGAGTGCCCGGATTCCCGAGAGGAAGTAGACGTCGGTGGTAACCTCTCGACCGTCGATGGTGGGGAGGTCTCGGGCGACTTCGGCCGGGATAAACGTGTAGTTGGTTTCGCTAACGCTCTGTATGGACGATCCGCCCACCCACGCAATGCGGAAGCTGTCGTCCTCGACCCGGGGTTGGAAGCCGTGGAGGTCGCTGCGGCCGCCGCTGGTTATGCGGGCAACGTCGTCGGAGGCGATACCGCGAACCCGGTTGTAGTTGTTCTCCTCGTAGGTTCGGTGACGGTCGGGGAAGAACATGGTGCCGATCAGCAAGAAGCTGACCGCGGCGACAGCGAGAATTCGGACGATGCTGCCAAGCGACCGTCCCGCGCCACCGAGGTAGCGGTCAAGAAACCCTTTCACGGCGGCGAGGTTCATGAGACCCCCATCATCGCACGGTAGAAGTCGAGCGCGTCGGCAAGCTCAAGAGCCAGCAGCGGCAACGACAACATGACAAACGTAAAGAGCAGGGGAGCCTTCGCCCACTTGATGGCCGTGTTCTCCGACGGAGGGCGAACCGACGCCAGCAGTCGTTGACCAATAAGTCCAGCAGCGTGATACAAGCCGAACACGATGAGGCCCCAGGAGATGTCGTGCCACAGCGCAATCACCATGATGGTGGCGAAGACCGCGATGTACTGGCGGTTTGCCCGCATGCCACCGAGGGGGGTGAACACGTTGCGTTGGGCGAAGCGGGTGAGGCTCATGTGCCACCGATTCCAAAACTCTTGTGGACCCGAGGCGAAGTAGGGCCACTCGAAGTTCTTCTTTAGGTCGACGCCAAATATTCGTGCAGCGCCAATGGCGAGGTCGGAGTATCCAGAAAAGTTGATGTAGAAGAACCACGCGTAGAGGAAGAGCTCGGACCAGATGGCCAACGGCGTGTTCGTTTCGTAAAAGCCGAAGACGTCGACGGTTTGGCGAAGCGGGTGTGCCAGCACGAAGACCTTCACCAAGC
The DNA here is from genome assembly GCA_938038785.1 of uncultured Acidimicrobiales bacterium. Lineage (GTDB taxonomy): Bacteria > Actinomycetota > Acidimicrobiia > Acidimicrobiales > SHLQ01 > SHLQ01. The sequence goes on along the minus strand of CALHTB010000074.1, from coordinate 32,468 downwards.
CGCTGACGATCAGCAAGAACGCTTCGCTGGCTCGGTCGGCGGTTGGCCAACGTTCGTTCTTTGGCTGAACTTCGCTGTACTCCGACACTGGGCCGATGACCTGAATGGGTGGGAAGAGGCCGACGTACATGATGTCGCCCAAAGATTTGCGCTCGATGAGCCCGAGGTTTGTCTGAATGAGTAGGTCGATCGCTCGAAAAATGGCGAACGACAACCCGATGGGCGTGATGATGTCGCGAGCGAGGTCGACGTCGGAGACTCGGGTGGGAAGGATGCCCAGCGCATCGTTGAGTTGCAGATTGAAGTTCACGATGAACGGGGTTTCGGCGAGCCGCCAAACCACCAGCGCAGAAAGCAGCACGACGATGGTGATGGTGAGGGTTGCTCCACCCGCCTTGTTGTCGGCCGTGCGTTCAACGATCTGGTGCATCACCCACACCACGATCCAGAACAAGAGATAGAAGAACAGCAATCGGGGCGCAATCGTCCACAACAAGACGGTGCCGAGCAACCCGAGCAACAGTTTGCGCACCGCCATACTCTTGACGACCCAAAACAGTGGGGCCACGATTGCGGCACCGCCGAGAAGGTCCAAGAAATAGGAGAATGTGTCGAAGCTGAGCATCCAGCGAACGTTCTACCGCATGGAGACCCAAAAGCGGCCGATCGCACTATTCGCGTAAACGCGTCTTTTCGTATTGGTTTGTTACGCGACCGCTTCTAGACTCGATCGTCGGACTGCGCCCGCCCTTTTTACCTCGGCGGCCAGCTTTCAGGAGCCGAAATGACCACCGTTACCCCCAAAGCATCAGAGATCGAGCGTTCGTGGCACATCCTCGACGCCGAAGGCCTCGTCCTTGGCCGTCTCGCGACCGAGGTTGCGAACATTCTTCGTGGCAAGCACAAGCCCACGTACACCCCAAACCTCGACACCGGCGATCACGTCATCATCATCAACGCCTCCAAGGTTGTTCTCACTTCGGGCAAGGCCGACCGCAAGATGGTCTACAGCCACAGCGGTTACCCCGGTGGTCTCAAAGAGAGCAGCTACGCACAAGAACTCGACAAGGACGCAGCGAACGCGGTCACCCGCTCGATTCGCGGCATGCTGCCAAAGACCCGTCTTGGGCGTCAGCAAATCACCAAGCTCAAGGTCTACGCCGGCCCCGAGCACCCACACAGCGCGCAGAACCCACAGCCGCTGCTCATCGAACACGCCAAGCACCGGGCCACGGCTTAGGTCTCGACGGTAGAAGGATTTAGACATGGCAACCGCTACTCCCATCCAAGCAACCGGTCGACGCAAGCGTGCAGTCGCACGTGTTCGCCTCGTTCCTGGCGATGGCACGATGACCGTTAACGGTCGTGCACTCGACGACTACTTCCCAAGTGCAGTGCACCGTCAACAGCTCAGCGAACCTTTCCGTGTTACCGAGACCGAAGGCGCGTGGGATGTCAGCGTGACCATGCACGGCGGTGGCCCAACCGGCCAGGCCGGCGCAATGCGTCTCGGAATTGCTCGTGGGCTCCTCGAGGTTGATCCCGAGTTCCGCGATTCTCTCAAGAAGGCCGGGTTCTTGACCCGCGACCCTCGTAAGAAGGAATCGAAGAAGTACGGCCTCAAGAAGGCTCGTAAGGCTCCTCAGTACTCGAAGCGCTGAGTTTTCGCCGCAGGCGAAATCCGGGCGCTGGGCGCCCTCGATTCGCGCTGCGGAGCGCAAGCGCCTTTCCGCTCGAACCGGCTTCGCAGCTTCGAGCTACCCACTAACAACTCCGGTGATTTGGAGGCTACGTGCTGAAGTTCGGAACAGATGGTGTTCGTGCTGAGGCACTGACGCAGCTCACTCCCGACTTTGTTCGGGCGTTGGGTGCTGCAGCAGCGCGCACGCTCAAGGGCGACACGATCATTGTTGGCCGCGACACCCGTGAGTCGGGCCCCGAACTGCAGCGCGCCTTCGCTGAAGGAGCGGCCAGCGAAGGGGTAGCGATTCGCGACCTCGGCGTGGTGCCCACCCCCGCAGTTGCTTGGGTATGTGGCGCTGACGATCTGCCGGGAGCGATGCTCTCGGCGTCACACAACCGGTGGCAGGACAACGGCATCAAGTTGTTCTCCGCCGGGGGCAAGAAGCTCAGCGATGCCGATCAAGACATCATTCAAGCCCAGCTCGATGACGCCCATGATGCTGGTTACCCCCTCGAACCCGCCGAGCCAACCGTGGCCGACGGGTCGATCGCGGGCTACATCGACGCGGTTGTCGCATCGGTGGATGGGCGCTCGTTTGCCGGAAGAACGATCGTGCTCGACTCGGCCAACGGCTCAGCGTCGACCACTGCCAAGCACATCTTCGAGCAGCTCGGCGCAACCGTCATCAGCTTGGCGGACGAACCCGACGGTCGGAACATCAACGACGGTGTTGGCTCGACGCATCCCGAGTTTGTGCAAGCTGCGGTTCTCGAACACGGCGCTGATGCTGGGTTCGCGTTCGATGGCGATGCCGATCGAATAGCCGCTGTTGGTCGTGATGGCGAGGTCATCGACGGCGACCGCATCATTGCGATGAGCGCACTCGACCGTCGTGAACGCGGTGCGCTGGCCCACAACACCGTGGTCATCACGGTGATGACCAACCTCGGTTTCCGCCGCGCCATCGAAGCCGAAGGCATCGACATTGTCGAAACCGGTGTCGGCGACCGCTACGTGCTCGAAGCCCTCGACGCTGGCGGCTTCTCGCTCGGTGGAGAGCAATCAGGCCACGTAATTCATCGCGATCTCGCCACCACTGGCGACGGTGTGCTCACCGCAGTGCAGCTATTCGACGCGGTGCTTCGCCGCGGTGTCGACATGGGCGAGTGGGGCGCATCGGTCATGGTGCGCTTCCCCCAAGTGCTCAAAAATGTAAGGATGGCCGAGAAGATCCCGAACCTCACCGAGCTACTGGCCGACGCCGTGGCCGCCGAAGAGGCGGCCCTCGGGTCTGACGGGCGGGTGCTCATCCGTGAATCGGGCACCGAACCTGTCGTCCGGGTGATGGTTGAAGCGGCCGAAAGTGACATGGCCACCGCTTCTACACAGCGGCTTGTGGCCGCCGTTGAGGCGTTACGTTAGTCACGTGTATTGCCACTTTGTGTGGCAACCCTGGTACCACTATTACAGGCGGCTTTACCTACGTTTTTCCGCGGAACGACGAAGGTACTAAGGCGTCCCCATTCCCAACCGATTGGGTTCGTACAATCGACTGCTGCGGCCCCTCCACAGGTGTTGCTAAGGAGACCCCCTTCTATGTGCGGAATTATCGCTGTAATTCGGCGGCCATCGACCCGAGCTATCCCAACTCGCGACGATCTACTTCCTCTCGTTACCGATGCAGCCAATGGCCTAAAGGGCGTAGCGCTGGAGGCAGCAGGCACTCCGCTCGTTGCACTTGGCGAGAAGTTGGAAGCTGCCGATTTGCTACTGCGTGGCACGCCGGGCGTGCGGCTCTTGCTCGCCGACGCTGGTTTGAACGATGTCCTACGCGAAGAGCTCGGAGCGGTCAACCACATCCTCGACGACCTCGAAGCTCAGCTCGATGCACAAGCCACGGTCGATTCGCTCGACCTCGAATCGGTCAACGCCTCCCTCATCCGGGTGCGTGACGCCGCATGGAATATCGAACGTGACCGTCTTCGTGCGGCTGTCGTCGTTTCCGACCTCGGCGGCCGCGATGTGCACGGTGCCGGCATCGACGCCATCTTCTCTGTGCACCAAGCCCTTTCAGCTCTCGACCGAATGGAAGTTCGCGGACGCGACTCAGCAGGAATTCACCTGCTCGTCAGCGATCACGGCCTCGACCTGGACGACCCTGCCATCGTTGCCGCAATTGAAGCTCGCGCCGAGAAGGCCGAGCTCTTCACCGACTCGGCGGTGCGTCGCGTCGGCGATCGCTTGAGCTTCGTCTACAAAGTCGCAGCTGAAATCGGCGAGCTTGGTGACAACACCGCCTCGCTGCGAAACAGCATCCGCAACGACGACCTGCTCCGTAAGGCGCTCGACAACGAGACAGCGGTCGCGGTCGTGTTAGGCCACACCCGCTGGGCCAGCGTCGGCATTATTTCCGAGCCCAACGCGCACCCGGTGAATAGCGACCTGTCCAAAGGCGAAGCAGGCCCGTACTGCACTGCGGTACTCAACGGCGACGTCGACAACTACGGCGACCTCATCCGCGCTGAAGACCTGTGCATTGCCGACGACATCACCACCGACACCAAGGTCATCCCTACGCTCACGTCGAAGCACCTCAAGAACGGCCATGACATCACCGAGGCGTTCCGTCGCTCGGTCTCGGTCTTCGAAGGGTCGGTCGCAATTGGCCTGTCCAGCGAAGATGCCCCCAACGACCTTCTCCTTGCCCTTCGCGGCAGCGGCCAGTCGATCTACGTGGGCCTCGCCGAAGACAGCTACATCGTGGCGTCGGAGCCCTATGGGGTTGTCGAAGAGACCTCCCAGTACATCCGCATGGATGGCGAGACTCCAGCTAACCCCGATAACCCCAGTGCGAGCCGCGGCCAGATCATGCGCCTTAGCGGCCCTGATGCTGGCGACGTCGCCGGAATCGAGCGCGTTGGTTACGACGGCACGGTGCTGCCGGTGACGAATGCAGATGTCGCTACCGCCGAGGTGACGACTCGGGATATCGACCGAGGCGACTACCCGCACTATCTCCTCAAGGAGATCAGCGAATCGCCTCGCAGCTTCCGCAAGACCTTGCGCGGCAAGCTCATCGACACCGACGGACACCTCAGCGTCACCGTTGGCGAGTCGACCATGCCAAGCCATGTGGCCGAGAAGATCAGCAGTGGAGCTATCCGGAGCATCTACGTCATCGGGCAAGGCACCGCCGCCATTGCTGGCCAGGCAGTGGCCGCGTCGATCATCGATGAGGTCGATGGCCACATTCACGTTCAGGCAATCGCGGCAACCGAGCTCAGCGGGTTTGGCCTTCGCAAGGACATGTCCGACACGCTCGTCATTGCGATCTCGCAGTCGGGAACCACCACCGACACCAACCGCACGGTAGACATCGTCAAGCAGCGCGGTGCATCGGTGCTCGCCATCGTCAACCGCCGCGGCAGCGACCTCACCGATCGCGCCGAGGGCGTGCTGTATACCTCCGACGGTCGTGACGTCGAGATGTCGGTGGCATCGACCAAGGCGTTCTACGCCCAGATCGCCGCTGGATTCCTGCTGGCAATCGCTATTGCCGACCTGGCCCTTCCAGACCGTGACGAACCAGCCGATCGTCAAGCGGTGCTCGAAGGCCTTCGTGACCTTCCCGACCGTATGGTCGAAACCATCGCCACCCGAAGCGATATTGCCCGGGCAGCATCGGCCCACGCGCCGTCTCGCCGCTACTGGGCATGTGTTGGTAACGGCCCGAACCTGATTGCGGCCCGCGAGCTTCGCATCAAGCTTTCCGAGCTCTGCTACAAGTCGATGGCTGCCGACTCGACCGAAGACAAAAAGCACATCGACCTCTCGTCCGAGCCGCTGATCCTCATCTGCGCCGCAGGCCTCGAAGGCTCGACCGCCGACGATGTTGGCAAAGAGGTTGAGATCTTCCGAGCGCACAAGTCGGCCCCGATCGTCATTGCGAACCAAGGCGAGACTCGCTTCTCGTCGGCGCTCGATGTCATCTACGTGCCGGTTGTGCACCCTCGCCTTGCGTTTGTGCTGTCGACCGTGGTCGGCCATCTGTTCGGCTACGAAGCTGCGCTGGCCATCGACGCCCAGGCCCAGCCGCTGCGTGAAGCTCGTGCGGCAATCGAGGGCCTTATCGACGAGACCCGTGGTTCGTTGTCTGGCGAAGAGTTTCTCGATCAGATTCGGCCGAGCCTCGCCCCAATCGCCTCGTCGTTCAACGATGGCATCCGCCGGGGTGACTACAACGGTCATCTCGAAGCCAGCACGGCTGTGCAACTCGCTGCACGATTCCGCTACGCGATCGGAAACGGCATGCTCGACGGTTACCAGGCTGAGTTCGGCAAGGTCGGAACCCCAGCTGTTGTCATCGAAGACCTCACGATGTCACTTGGCGCCGCAATCGACGAGCTCACCCGCCCGGTCGATGCAATTAAGCACCAGGCCAAGACGGTCACCGTTGGCATCTCTCGCACCGACGAGACATTGCTCGAAGTTCCACTTGTGTCCGAGGTACTCGCTACCGGTACGGCAAGAGACAGCCTTACCTACTCGACGATCCGCACCCTTGCGAACCTCGACCCGGCGGTCGAGGGAGTGCTCGGATGGACGCGCTACTCGATCGACGCCGCGGCCGAAACGATCTCGGTCGTCGACCGTGGTGGCGTGTCGGCAACGATCCCAAGCCGCACCGACAAGACCCCAGCACTTCGAGGCACCAAGAAGCGTGTTGCAGGAGAGCGTGAGGTGCTTGTGGCTAAGGGCCGCTCGGACAACCGCCCCATTGTCATGGTTCCCGAGGTCAAGGACAACGAGACCATCGGCATGACACTGCTGCACATCGACCTACATGACAAGCTCGACCCCGAGGTTATGCGTGGTGTGTTGCAGGGCTACCGCAACCGGTTCTCCGCGTTGCACGGCGCTGTCACCGAAACCGAGGACACCTTCCGCATCGACCGCCTCGGTCAAGAAGATGTCGGCGAACTCCTTTGGGTCTCGATCCAAGAACTTGCAGACCGCTGGCGTAGCTGAGTTTCCCGCTCGTTTCCTCGCTCCCGGCAATCGCCAATTCGCTTCGCTCGGTGTGCTCTGCGGACAGCCAGAGGCCCCGAGCCGATCGTCCCCCCTCACTCCCGCGGCGAAGCAGTCCTCAATGCGTATACATGTTCCCGCGTTGACTGGAACTCGCCCTGCTGTCGCTGTTTCTGTTTGCGTGAGCTGGGAACGTTCCACGCATGCTGGGCGCTGAGGCGGAGGCAGCGACTTCGTCGTGAGGGCGATGTCTCTAACTGTCCCAGTGCCTATAGTCGGGGTGTGACTGACGCGGGGTTTACTAATGCACCTTTGGATGTGTCGGCGATTCCTCAGCTTCGTGATGAGGACTTCGTTCCGGTACATCCAAACTTCTTGAAGGTGTCGATGATCGGCAGTGCGATCTGGGCTGCCATCGTGCTGGTGGCAGGCATCGTGGTTGCGGTGCTCGTGCCCGAGTTCAAGTGGATTCCGTTGCTTGTCGCCGGCGTCCTCTTGGCGTTGACCGCACTTGCCGTTGTCCTCAAGCGGCTCGAAGTGAAGAACATCGCCTACCAGGTTCGTGAGCACGACCTTTCGTATCGGCAAGGTGTGCTTATAAAGACGGTGCAGACCGTTCCATTTGTTCGCGTGCAACATGCCGAAATGGTCGAAGGCCCGATACAGCGCAAGTTCGGTTTGGCAACACTCAACGTCAACTCTGCCGGGCCTGATCTATCGATCGACGGGTTGGGCACCGATGATGCATCGCGGCTGCGGGCCCTCGTCATCGAACGTGCGGGAGAGCTCACCGAAGAACAGTGACCGACCTGCCGCCTCCTCCATCGGAGATCCCCCCGCCAGCACCGTCAGTGCCAACCGCAGCAATGCCTGATCCACCGTCAGGCTCCCCAGGCACCCCTTCTTCGAACGTCTCTCTTGCCGAACCGCAACGGCAAAGCCTGCTCGCGATTCTGTTCTTGTTGCTTCGTACGGTCCGTTCTATCGGCATAGTGCAGATCGTCATCGGTGCTGGCTTCTTGCTGTCGCAGTCGCCAAGTGTGCTGGTGTTGGCCCTCGGTGTCCTAGTCGTTGCTGCGATCTTCCTTGGCATCTCGGCGCTGAGCTGGTGGCGCTACACGTTCCAGGTCGAGGCGGGCGAGCTTCGGGTGAAGAAGGGGGTGCTTTCCCAGCAAGCGTTGAGCGTGCCCCTCGACCGAGTGCAGAGTGTCTCGATCGAGCAGAAGTTCCTTCACCGAATGGTTGGATTGGTGCAGGTTTCGCTCGATACCGCTGGCTCGTCGGCGGCTGAATTCACCATCGACGCCGTTGACCGCGACGTTGCCGTTGCTCTGCAGGCAGCAGCTGCTGATCACAAAGCAAACTCGCAAAGCTTGACAGCTCCCGTTGTGCCAGCTCAAGACGGCATGGCCCCGCCGGTGGCATCGACACCGGTAGCACCGGTCGAGGAACGCATCGTCGTGCAGCACTCGCCAAAGCGACTGGCCAAGATTGCGTTTACGCATGCTCCGTTCAGCGGCTTCGCCGTGCTGGCTCCGCTGTTCGCCTTTGGTGACGAGATCTTCGAGCGGCTCCCGTTCGACATCAACTTCGACGGAATCGACTTCGATGTCGGAGCCTGGCTGATCTGGTTTATCCCGCTCGCACTGGTGGCCGTGCTACTCGCCAGTCTGCTGCTGAACATCGTCCAGACGGTCTTGCGCGATTGGAACTTGCGCGTCACCCGAACTGCGTCGGGGTTGCGGCGTGACGCCGGCTTGTTGTCAACGACGAGCGTCGCCTCCAGCTTGCCCCGCGTCCAGCGCATCGAAACCGCCCAAGGCCTGTTCGAGCGGTGGGTCGGCCTTCAGGAACTCACGCTTCACAACATTGGCGATGCCGACATGTTTGTGCCCGGTTGCACGGCTGCCGAGGCCGAAGACCTACGTCAACTGGGCCTCGACGGAGCCGAAGGTGTGTCCTCGCTGGATCGCCGTATCTCGCCACTGGCGGTCTTCAAAGCCACCCGGAACATGTCGGTTGTGGCCACAGCCTTGGCGATCGGCGTGTACTTCGTGCTCAGTTGGTGGTCGCTGCTGTTTCTCCTGCTCATCCCGCTGGTGTGGCTACAGTCGCGTCGAAGCACCCGGCTCTATCGCTGGGGCATCGGCGAGGATGCCATTGCCGATCGGGCCGAGTTCATTGGATGGCGCCGCAACGAATCGCTGCTTCGCAAGGTGAACAGCGTGCAGGTCCGCCAGTCGCTCTTCGAACGTAAGCGCGACCTCGCCACCGTCACCATCGAGTTCGCGGGTGGGACGCTAAGCGGAGGACAGATCGCCATCGGGATGATCCCAATCGCTGAAGCACAAGCCGTTCGAGATCGAATTCTGTACGTCGCCGAGACCGACACCAGAGCGTTCATGTAGCGGCTCCTTCGTCAGCCGCCCATAGTCAGCGTCGTCGTGAACTGATGACGCCGGTGTCGAACCCGGCGAGGTGAAGGCCGCCGGCAAACCTTGCGTGCTCGATCTTGGTGCAGCGGTCCATGACCACTTCGAGCCCAGCGGCCACCGCAGTGGACGCAGCCTCTTCGTTCCATAGGCCCAGCTGCACCCAGAACACCTTGGCCCCGATGGCGATTGCTTCGGCAACAACCTCGGGAAGGTCGGCGCTCTTGCGGAACACGTCGACGATGTCGGGCACCTCGGGAAGGTCGGCTAGCGACGCGTACACGGGCTGGCCAAGGATCTCGGTCTCACGGGGGTTGACCAGATACACACGGAAGTTCGTTGAGCTCGACAGTAGGTAGGTGGCTACGAAGTTCGACGCACGCCCAGGGTTGTTGCTCGCCCCGACGATCGCAATCGACTCGGCCTTGTCGAGAATGGCCTTGCGTTCGAGAGCTGTGGGCGGGGTCCACCCATCGACGGCGGGGTACTTGGTGTTGGTCATGATGATGCTCCACTAGCGCTGGCCGCAGCGAGCGCCGTGTCGAGGTCGTAGATGATGTCGTCGAGGTCTTCGAGCCCCACCGAGATGCGGACCATCTCGTCGCTCACTCCGCCAGCGGCGAGTTGTTCGTCGCTGAGCTGTTGGTGTGTCGTCGATGCCGGATGCAAGATGAGCGTCTTTGCGTCGCCGACGTTGGCCAGATGGCTAATCAGTTGGAGCGAATCGATGAACTTAGCGCCCGCAGCGCGACCGCCAGCCACGCCAAACGTGAACACTGCACCTGGGCCCAAGGGCAGGTACTTCTTTGCATTGGCGTTGTACGGCGAGTCGGCCAAGCCCGAGTACTTCACCCAGCTCACACGCGGGTCGGCGTCGAGCCACTCGGCCACCCGCTGCGCGTTCGACACGTGTTCGGTCATGCGCTGGGGCAGCGTTTCGATGCCCTGAAGAAGCATGAAGGCGTTGAACGGCGACAGCGATGCCCCCACGTCTCGAAGTTGTTCGCTTCGGAGTTTCGTGGCAAAGGCGTACTCGCCGAAGTTGTCCCACCACTTCAGCCCGTTGTAGCTGGGGATGGGCTCGGTCATCACCGGGAACCGGCCGTTGCCCCAGTCGAAGCGGCCCGAGTCGACCACGATGCCGCCGATCGAGGTGCCGTGCCCGCCCAGGAACTTGGTTGCCGACTGCACGATGATGTCGGCGCCGTGTTCGAGCGGGCGGCACAGGAACGCCGTCGCAAAGGTGTTGTCGACGACAAGTGGCACGCCGAACTCGCGGGTCACCGCCGAGATGGCTTCGAGGTCGGCAACCTCACCTGAGGGGTTAGCGATGATCTCGGTGTAGACGGCCTTGGTCTTGTCATCGATGTTCGCCCGCACCTGAGCGACGTCGTTTGTGTCGATGAAGCGCGTCTCGATCCCAAGGCGGTCAAGGGTGACGCCGAATTGGGTTACGGTGCCGCCGTACAGTGACGAGTTGGCGACGATGTTGTCACCAGCGCCAGCGAGCGCAGTGATGGCCAGAAACTCCGATGCCATACCGCTGGCGCAGGCAACGCCGCCAATGCCGCCCTCAAGGCTGGCAACGCGCTCCTCGAACGCCGCAATCGTGGGGTTAGAGATCCGGGTATAGATCGTGCCGTACTTCTGCAACGCAAACAGGTCGGCTGCGTCTTCGGCGTCCTCGAACACAAAGCTCGTCGACTGATAGATCGGGACGGCACGCGCCCCAGTCTGCGGGTCGGGCCGCGAACCCGCGTGAAGCGCTCGAGTTCGGAATCCCCACTCATGATCTGCCATGGGGTCGAAACTACCCGGTGAGACGTAACATTCCCTGTGTGATCGGGATTGGGACAGACCTTGTCGAGTTGGAGCGCTTCCGGGCCACGCTCGAACGCACCCCGCGCATCAAGGAACGGTCCTTCACCGAGGCCGAGCGCGAATACTCCGACGCCAAGAACGACCCCACCGAACGGTACGCCGCCAGATGGGCTGCGAAGGAAGCGGTGATGAAGGCAATGGGCGTCGGCCTCGGGGGAGTGGCGATGGCCGATATCGAGGTCGTCAAAGACGAGAGTGGTGCCCCGTCAATCTTGCTGCACGACACCGCCGCGGCCAAAGCTGCCGAGCTCGGCATCACCGAGTGGAAGATCACGATCACCCACACCGAATCGCTGGCTCAGGCGATTGCGGTTGCGCTTTAGGCCCGCTTCGACAGTAGCGATTTCCCGTCGCCGGTGAGCTCGGACGACACGCCTCGATAGTTCAACGCCATCAGCAGCGCTTCGCCTGTGCCTTCAACCGACGGCCCGTCACCCTTTGACCAGTTCATGTCCGTCGCAACAAACGTGGGTGTTGCACGGCCCTTCTTCTTCGCCATCTTGGCGAACACGTCGACGCTGTGGTCGAGTGACATAGCCAGAACCTCGGGGTCGAGTGGGTCGGTGAGCCCAAGCGGTCTGCGCACGTCTTGGGTGTGTACCGCGGTGTCGGCCACCATCGACGCCTCGGAGTAGAAGGGCAGCTTCTTGCTTGCGTGGTCACGCAGGCTACGCGATAACACCTGTTGCCCTTTGGCACTGAAGTCCAATGCGGCGCTCGCCAAGTAGGCATCAACGTCCATGCCCTTTTTCACGGTGCCGATCGCCATGCCCACGATCGACACCTCGACCAGGTTGACGAGATGGCCGGCTACGTCGCGTACTGTCCACTGGTCGCACAACGACGGTGTGGCTAGTTGGTTCTCGGAGAGCGTGTCCAACAGGTCGGCAAAGTCGGTCCGTGCTTTGGCGACGGTGGTCCATTCGTTAGCCATGGCGGCCACTCTACGGCGGTGGCCCGAGCAGGGCCTGACCAGGTCTACCTCACTACACTGACGCCATGGAATCTCCTGACCAGATCGACGACGCTGCACCCCAACAGACAGAAGCTGCAGATCCTGTAGCCGACGTAGCTGCACCGTCGACCGAAGGCGAGACGATCGATGTCACGACCTCTGCGACCGTGCCCGAGGCCGCTGATGTCATCGATTTGACCAACCCGGCCGCTGACTCGGTAGCCGATCCGACTGTTGCCGCTCCTACCGTTGATGCACTCGAAGATCAGCTCGGTCAGCTCCAAGGCGCTATGGACAAGTTGCAGGCGGGCGATCTCGATGGTGCTGAGCAGACAATTAAGGCCCTTGAAGACAAGATGTCGAGTCTTGGAAAACTAGCGACATGAGCACCCTCGACGAGTCCAGCGAGCTGGTTGGTGACACCGCCACCGTCACCAGCGAAACGATCTTCCCGCTTCCACCCACGTTCGATGACGTTGCTGAAGAGCGCGAGTATCGCAAGCAGAGTCTCGTCGACGCACTGCACATCCTTGGCGCCATGCGAATGGCCGAAGGTGCAGCGGGCCACATCACGGTGCGAGACCCCGAACACGACGATCGGTTCTGGGTGAATCCGTTCGGTGTCGGGTTCAAGGCCGTCGAGATCGACATGCTCATCTGCGTCGACCACGAGGGCACAATCGTCCACGGCAACCGGCCTCTGAACAACGCCGCCTTCGCAATTCACGGGGCCCTGCACGCGGCACGTCCAGACGTAGTTGCAGCGTGCCACGCCCACGCCATGTACTCAAAGAGCTTCTCGGCGCTCGGTGTCCCGCTCGAGATGATCACGCAGGATCACTGCATGTTCTACAACGACATCGCTATGCACTCCGACGGTGGCGGTGCAATCGTTACCGACCTCGACTCGGGTCACAAGATGGCCGAATCACTTGGGGACAAGAAGGCGATCCTCCATCAGAACCACGGCATCATCACCACCGGCGGGTCGGTCGACGCTGCAGCGTGGTGGTTCATTGCGCTCGAACGTGCCTGCCAAAGCCAACTATTGGCCATGGCATCGGGCGCAGAGATGAAGATTATCCGTGACGAATACGCGCAGTTCTCCTACGAGCAGAGCGGACACGACTTCGGGGCTTGGTTCCAGTTTCAGACAATCAAGCAGGAACACGGCCTGGCAAGCGCCGGGTGAAACGGATTAGCCCGTAGAACTTCTACGGTGGTCGGTCGTGGACATTCGATACCCGCCCGATCTTCCGATCGCAGAACGACGTGATGAGCTCATCGCGGCCATCCGTGATCATCAGGTCGTAGTTGTCGCGGGTGAAACCGGGTCGGGCAAGAGCACCCAGCTCCCGAAGATGTGCCTCGAGCTCGGTTTGGGAGATGCCGGTTGGATTGGCCACACCCAGCCACGGCGAATCGCTGCACGGTCCATCGCCGAGCGTGTTTCTGAGGAGCTCAGCGACGAGCTCGGGGGAGTGGTCGGCTACAAGGTTCGGTTCACCGATCAGGTGTCGAACAAGACCGCCATCAAGGTCATGACCGACGGCATCTTGTTGGCCGAGATGCAGCACGATCGCAAGCTGTCGAAGTATTCGGTGATCATCATCGACGAGGCCCACGAACGCAGCCTCAACATCGACTTCCTTCTGGGCTACCTCAAGCAGCTATTGCCGAAGCGTCCCGACCTGAAGATCATCGTCACGTCGGCCACGATCGACACGGCCCGGTTTGCCGAGCACTTCACCACCGCGAGTGGCCAAACCGCACCTGTCATCGAAGTGTCGGGCCGAACGTTCCCGGTCGAGCTTCGCTATCGGCCGCCCGAGGACGAAGACACCGGCGAGGCCCTCACCCAACCCGAAGCGATTGTGGAGGCGGTGTTCGAACTGGAGAACGAAGCCGACGGCGACATCTTGGTGTTCTGCGCTGGCGAGCGCGATATTCGTGAGGCCGCTGATGCCCTAAGCGAAGCGAAGCTCCGCGACACCGAAATCCTGCCGCTCTACGGCCGGCTATCGGCCGCTGAACAGCATCGGGTGTTCGAACGCAAGCGTGGAGGCGTGCGGAGACGCATCGTCATCGCCACCAATGTGGCCGAGACCTCGCTTACCGTTCCCGGCATCCGCTATGTCGTCGACCCCGGGTTTGCCCGAGTTAGCCGCTACAGCAACCGCACGAAGGTGCAGCGACTGCCGATCGAGGAGGTGTCGCAAGCGTCGGCCAACCAGAGGTCGGGTCGTTGCGGACGTGTGGCTGCCGGTATCGCGGTGCGCTTGTACTCCGAGGACAACTTCGAGAACCGGCCCGAATTCACCGAGCCCGAGATCACCCGAACCAACCTCGCCTCGGTACTACTACAGATGGCCAACCTGGGCCTCGGCGATATGGAGCGCTTCCCGTTCGTCGAGCCGCCCGAGCTTCGCAACATTCGTGACGGCGTGGCTCTGCTCGAAGAGCTCGACGCCGTCGACCCCGACTATCAAGGGTCGAAGAAGTGGCTCACCCCAATTGGACGAGATCTCGCCCGGCTTCCGGTTGATCCGCGTTTTGGTCGCATGGTTATCGATGGTGCCGACAACGGCTGCCTGCGTGAGGTCATGATCATCACGTCGGCGCTGTCGGTGCAAGACCCTCGAGAGCGGCCGTCGGAGAAGCGCGAAGAGGCAGCCCAGTTCCACAACCGGTTTGCGGTGCCGGGGTCGGACTTCTTGCCGTGGCTGAAACTGTGGGAGTACCTGGAGACCGAACGTCGGGCTCGGTCGAATAGCCAGTTCCGCAAGATGTGCAAGCGCGAGTTCCTCAACTTCAATCGCATCCGCGAGTGGCAAGACATCTACCGTCAGCTCGAACGCACCGCGAAGTCGCAGAAGTGGCAGATCAACCCGGACCATGGCGGCTCCCGGGGATCTCGACCGGAAGTGTCGAGCGAAGGAGTGTCGAGCAAGGCAGCGAAGCGCAGTGACCATGGTGGCTCCCGCGGATCTCGACCGGGAGTGTCGAGCGAAGAGGTGTCGAGCGAAATGCCGAACGCCGACTCCATACATCAGGCGCTACTCACCGGTCTGTTGTCGCAGGTGGGTGTCAAGGATTCGGCCAGCAACGAGTTCACCGGTGGCCGCAATGCCCGCTTCCTCATCGGCCGTGGCTCGGCACTGAGCAAGAAACCGCCGAACTGGGTGATGGCAGGCGAGTTGGTCGAGACCAACAGGCTGTGGTGCCACAGCGCCGCCCGGATTCAGCCCGAGTGGGCCGAGCGTGCCGGCGCACACGTTGCCAAATACAGCTACGACGAACCCGAGTGGGATCGCGAGAAGGGCTCGGCGATGACGATCGAGCGGGTCACGCTGTACGGCGTCCCCCTCGTCGCCGGGCGCAAAGTGAACTACCGGCGTGTCGACCCCGCCGAAGCTCGCAGCCTGTTCATCCACCACGCGCTAATCGAAGGTGATTGGGAGACGCACCACGCGTTCTTCGCGCAGAACGAGTCGGTGCTCGACGAGGTTCGCCGTCTCGGAGCTAGGCAACGGCGAGACTTGTTTGTCGAGTACGACGTGCTCTTTGAGTTCTACGACCAGCGAGTCGGGAACAAAGTCACCTCCGGTGCTGACTTCGACAAGTGGTGGAAGGGTAAGAAGTCGAAGAACCCTCGGCTGCTCGACCTGCGCCTCGACGACATTTTCGAAGCGCCCGAGACTGATGATGACGGTGAGTCCTTCCCGGAAACATGGACTGCTGGCGGCGTCGAGTACGAGGTCGACTACGAATTTGATTCCACCTCGGAGAACGACGGCGTCACAGTGAACGTGCCGGTCACGCTCATCAACCACGTCGACGGCGCCGCGTTCGAATGGAACGTACCCGGCCTGCGTGAGGAGCTGGTGACCGAGCTTCTGCGGTCGATGCCCAAGACAGTTCGCAAACCGTTTGTACCGATCCCCGACACGGTGAAGCAGATCCTCCCCGAGCTCGAGACGTCCGAGGGCAACCTGGTCGAAGCCGTGCGGGCAGCGCTTCGCGGTGTTCGCAACGACCCGTTGCCCGCTGACGCGCTTGTTGTCGATCGATTGCCCGACCATCTACGTCCGATCTTTCGAGTGCTCGATGACGACGGCAACCTCATCGCTCAAGGCCGCAACCTCGACGCGCTGCGCACGCAGCTGGCCGACGAGGTGCGGGAAGTTCTCGAGACGAGCGAACATTCGTTGACGTCGGAGGGGCAGACCTCCTGGACATTTGGTGACATCCCACAGAAGATCCGCACCGACGCGGCCGGGCAGAACGTTGATGCCTTTCCGTCTCTCATCGACACGGGCGACACCGTCGCACTGCGGTTGTTGCCCGACGCTGGCGCGCAGCACGAGGCGATGTGGTTGGGCACCCGCCGCCTGCTGCGGTTGAACATCGGCGGCATCGCCCGGTCGCTCAACAACTTGCTCGATGCCCAAGCCAACTTGGCAATAGCCGCTAGCCCGCACAAGACGAAGGTCGAGTGGGTCACTGATGCTGCTGACTGCATCTTCTCGCGGTTGCTCGCGGATGCTGGGGGAGTTGTCTGGAACGAAGGTGACTGGGACACCCTGCTGGACACGGCACGGACCAAGCTTCCCGATGCGGTGGCCGACCTCGGTCCGTCGGCTGTCGAGATCCTCGTGCGCAACGCCCGTCTGCGGGCCCGCCTTGCCGAGAAAGCAGCGCCAGCAATTCTGCCTGCACGTCGAGACATGGCCCAACAGTTGGTGCGGCTCGTCTACCCAAACCACCTCTCGGGCGTCGGACCCGACCGGTTGGCCGACGTTGCTCGTTACCTGCACGCCATCGAGGTGCGCCTCGACAAGTTGCCCGATCGTGTAGTGCAGGACAGTCAGCTAATGACCAAATGCAAGACGCTCGAAGCGGACTTTGATCACTACGCCGAACGACTACCCCCATCGCAAGCGCTCACCGACCTCAACTGGCAGCTCGAAGAACTTCGCGTCGCCACCTTCGCCCAGCAAGTTGGCGTTGGCGAAAAGGTCAGCGAAAAGAAAATCCGCGCCGCCCTACGAGCCCTCTGACCAGAGGTACCACGCTCCTTTCGCCAAAAAGGAACCTGGCACCTTTGCGCGGAAAGGTACCAGGTTCCTCACAGGCCTGGCCTATGAGGTGCGGTCGAGCTAGCGGCCGCTACCAAGCAACGCCGCGAAGGTGCTGAGGTCGATGTTGCCGCCGCTCAGGGTTACGCCGACCCGCATGTCGGACTGCACCAGACCTCGGTGAAGCACAGCCGCCAGAGCGGTCGCGCCCGATGGCTCGACGACCAGCTTGTGGTGGTCGAACAACAACCGCATGGTGGACACGATCTCGTCGTCAGACACGGTGGTGAACTCGTCGCACTTGGTCGCATTGACCGACCACGTCAGCTCGCCCGGCGCCATGGTCTGTTGGCCATCCGCGATCGTGCGCGGCACCTCGGGCAGCGACACGATGTGGCCGGCGGACCGACTGCGAATGTGGTCGTCACCGGCCTCGGGCTCGACTCCGACGACGATGATGTCGGGGTTGTGGGCCTTAGCCACCGTCGACACGCCAGAGAGCAGCCCGCCGCCCCCGAGGCACACGAAGATCATGTCGAGGTCGGCAACTTGGTCGATGAGTTCGAGCCCGACGGTTCCCTGGCCCGCCATGACATGACGATGGTTGAACGGCGGGATGATCACCCCGCCCCGTTCGGCGTGCACGCGGGCGGCTACCGCTGGACGGTCTTCGTCGTACCGGTCGTATTCGACGATGTCGGCACCCCAGTGCTCGGTGGCGGCTCGCTTCATGGCGGGAGCGTCGAGGGGCATGATGACCGTCGCCTTACATCCGTGCAGCCCCGCGGCCCGACTGATGGCCTGCCCGTGGTTGCCGGACGAGTAGGTGATGATGCCTTCGGCGCGCTCCTCGTCGGTGAGCGCCGCGATCGAATTTGTTGCGCCTCGAAACTTGAACGAGCCGGTGCGCTGAAGTGATTCGGCCTTGCAGAAGATCTGCGCACCGACCCGAGCCGACAGGTTGGTCGATTCGATCACTGGGGTCCGCACGGCGAAGGGCGCTATACGTTCTGCAGCTGCCTCGACATCGGCGAGCTCGATGGCTGGCTTGTCGGTCATCGCAAGTCGATGGCCGGGTCGGGTTCGATGCACGGATCGGGCTTGGGGAGCCCGCTCAACGAACCGGCGTGGCCAAGCGAGACCGCCATAAGGAACCCCTCGGCCTTGTCACACGCCGGGAAGCGTCGTTCGAGCGCGGTGAACGCGGGCGAGTGATTGGGCTCGACCAGGTGTGCCAGCTCGTGCACGATCACATAGTCAACAACCCACTGCGGAAATTCGCTCATCCGGTCGGAGATGCGAATCTCTCCGGTCGAGGGTGTGCATGAACCCCAGCGCTTTTGTTGCCGAGCTGACCAGGTGATCGACGTCGGCAAGGGGAGCGAGTACTTCTTCGACAGGTGCTTGGCCCGTTGCGCAAGGTCGACCGTGTTGGATGCTCGCTTGCGGTTGAGCTTCTTCGTTAGGTCACGAACGTGTCGCTGTTGCTCGGCGTGGCTCAAGCCCTCGGGCATACGTATCTCGATCGTGTCGTCCACGATTCGTGCCGACACGGTCTTCTTTCGCCGCGCCGAAGTTATGATCCGGACGGGAAGGTCGGTGACGGTCAAAGAATCTGGTCCGATTGCACGTTGGACAGTTCACCCTCGTCAACCAAGTGGACTCGTTCACCAGCGAGGATCTCGCCGTCCTCGGTGACGTTCACCCACAATGCCCCTAGGTTTGGCATTCGCCCGCGACGTTGCCCGCAGCGGTCTTCGATCAGGTAGATCAAGCCGCCATGAGCAAAGACGATGCCCTCATCTTGCGGGCCAAGCATGTCGGACACGATCGTGAGGCCAGCGAGTAACCGCGGCCAGAGCGCTTCGTCGAGCTCGTAGTTCGGGGGCCGCTTGTCTGCCTCGAGATAGCCGGGCCATTCCCGTTCGATGTCCTCGCGGGTGAGGCCACTCCACTCGCCGGCGCTGCGCTCGATGAGCTCGGGTATGGGGATGATTGGGCCGATGCCCAGTTGGCTCGTCACGATGTGCGCGGTTTCGGCGGCTCGGGCAAGCGTCGATGACGCAACCACGTCGAACGTTCCGAGGTTCGCCGCTGCGGCTTGGGCCTGTTGACGGCCGAGCTCGCTCAGCGGAATGTCAGCTTGGCCCTGCCAACGCCCTTCAGCGTTCCACTCAGATTGCCCGTGTCGAACTAGAAGGATGCGTCCCATGGCTCTCAACGTACACTTTCGTGGTGCCAACACTTCGCCTCTTTGCCACCGTTCGGGTCGCTGCCGGTACCGGCAAGGCCACAATTCCAGGGTCCACCGTGGCCGAGGTACTCGAAGCTGCTCGCGATGAATATGGTCCCGAATTCGCCGAGCTTGTGCCGGTTTGCCGCATTTGGGTCAACGGTGAAGCTGCAGACGAAGCGACTGCGGTTTCCGACGGTGATGAGGTGGCATTGCTGCCGCCAGTATCGGGCGGCTGAGGCTCACATTCGGGCAACGAAGTGCCGACTAGCGTGGGTGAGGGCAGACCTGCCCGATTTATGCGAAGGATCGCTTCATGACGCCAGAACTCGATGTGGTCAACGACCCGTCGTTCCTAGCCAACCTCGGTGAACGAGACATGGACGAACTGCGCGCGGTTCGAAGCCGTTGCCAGTCACTTGAAAACAGCCTGTCGTACGTACGACGCCTTATCCAAGGACGCGTCGACATCGTCGGCGGCGAACTGCAACGGCGCCGTGACGGCGGCGACGAAGGCAACACCAGCGAGCTCATTGGCCGTCTACCCGACATTCTCTCCGACGGAAGCCGTGTCCAGGGCGGCCCCGGCGCCGTTCGGCCGCCAAGCTCTCTCGAACCCGACCCTGAGGTCACCTCCAAGCTCGAAGCCAAGCTCGAAGCGATCCTCGCCGCTGAGGATCTCGGCAATGTCTCGACCATCACCGAAGACGCATTGCTCAACGGCCTCACCGAGCTCAACAGCCTCGAGGACGAAGTATCGAACAGCCGTCGCAGCCTCCACAACATCATCGATACCGTTCAGGCTGAAGTCACCCGCCGTTACACCACCGGTGAAGCCACGATCGACGGCCTGCTCAGCAGCTAGCTGAGCTTCACAACACATTTGAAGGATTTGGGACGGAATCCGCGCCCGATCCTTCAAAATTGACCGATGGCATCGGGAGACAACCCGTAGACTTCGGCTATCGCCGCTTTAGCTCAGTTGGTAGAGCAACGCTCTTGTAAAGCGTAGGTCATCGGTTCGACTCCGATAAGCGGCTCTTCTTCGCCGCAGGCGAAATCCGGCCGCAGGCCGGCCTCGATTCGCGCTGCGGTCAGCCGGAGGCCCATTTCCGCTCCCACCGGCTTCGCAGCTGGGAGCTACCGGTGGCCTCGATTCGCGCTGCGGTCAGCCGGAGGCCCATTTTCGCTCCCACCGGCTTCGCAGCTGGGAGCTACCGGTGGCCTCGATTCGCGCTGCGGTCAGCCGGAGGCCTCTTTGCCCAGGGCAAGTTTGGAGCGTCAGCGACAAACTTGAGTTCGGGGAAGCCCGCTAGGGCTGAGCCGATACCGCCAGCGACAAACTTGAGTTCGGGGAAGCCCGCTAGGGCTGAGCCGATACGTCCGGCCCGCGACAGCAGAGCTGGTTCAGTCAACGCAGGAGCATGTATCCGCATGAAGGACTCGTCAGCGCGCCAGCCCGGAGGGACGAGGGCGTTTGTGGAGCCTCCGGCAGTCCGCAGAGCACACCGAGCGAAGCGAATGTGCGATTGCCGGGAGCGAGGAACGAGCGGGGTGCTTGTATTGGGTTCTCTGAGCGACGAGAATAGCGGCGATGGCACTGACTGAACGAGACCAAGCAATCATCGAGTTCGAACGGACCTGGTGGTCCGAAGACGGCTCGAAAGAATCGATCATTCGCGAGCGCTTCGAGCTCTCGACGACTCGCTACTACGAACTCCTTGGCGAGCTCATCGACTCCGATGAGGCCTATGAGTTTGATCCGCTTGTGATTCGCCGGCTTCGTCGCCTCCGCGACCGCCGTCGTCGTGCACGCTTTGAACGGCAGATCGAGCAGCCTCCAGCACGATGAGCAGCCAGGGATATCACGCAGCCGACGACGGATCGCTCGCTCGTTCAACGGGCGGGGCCGCCGCGCGTGGCGCCATGCTTATTGCGCTGGCGCTCATCATTGGCCTGCTCCTGATGGCCTTCGCCCTCGATGATCCGCCCACCGACCTTTCGTCACAAGCCACGGCTGACAACGTCGAAACCGATGCAGACGCTGGCACCGACGCCGCTGATGCGGGAGATAGTGCAGACGATGAAGCGGTTAACGTCGTCGACCCAACCGATACTGAAGATGCAGACTCGCCACCGGCCACCATCGACGAGGGCGACAGCACCACCGAGACCATCCCTGATGAAGTCGAGCCACCCCCAGGTGGCGAAGCTCGACCTGCATCAGAGGTCAGCGTTCTGGTAGCCAATGGCACCGGTGGACGGGGTGTTGCAGGCGCAGTTTCCGACAAGCTCAAGGCCGCTGCATATATCGCTGCAGTTTCGAACGCACCAAGCACCGCTGAAGCTGTCATCTACTACAAGGCCGGTTACGACGGCGACGCTCGAGCAGTGGCCGATGTGCTCGGCGCACCGGTGAGCATCATCAAGCCAGCACCAGAGGATGGCACCATTGGTGTCGCCTCAGAAGCGATCAGCGATGGCCGTCTTGATGCTGCAAACGTCATCGTCATTATCGGTGCTGACAACGCTGTTCCTGTTTCATAGCTAGTCAATGAGCCTCGACGAGGTCTATGCAGCCGTTGCAAATGACCCGGGCCGCTGCGCGCTCTTCACCGACCTCGACGGCACATTGTCGGACATCATCGACGACCCGGCATTGGTCGAACCGATCGCCGGTGCTGGAGATGCTCTAGCGGGTCTAGCTTCGGTGCTCGGAACCGTCGCCGTTGTTTCGGGACGCCCCGTCGCGTTTCTGGAACGATTCTTCTCCGCACCGATCGAGCTTTCTGGCTTGTACGGGCTCGAGCATCGCACAGGCGACCGGCTCCTGATCGATTCGGCGGCGCTCGAATGGCTGCCGGTCATGTCCCAGACCGCGGATGAGGCACGTGAACTCTTCGGCATTGAATCTGTTGAGGACAAGCGCTACTCGCTGACCGTGCACTATCGACGGTCAGCCGACGACGCCACTCGAATCGAGCAATGGACACGCGACACCGCATCGCGAACCGGCCTCGATGCCCGCTCGGCCAAAATGTCTGTCGAGCTTCACCCGCCGTCGTCTCGTTCAAAGGGTGACGTCGTTGGCGACCTGCTCGTCGGCATGCGAACTGCCATGTACATCGGCGATGATGTCGGCGACCTTCCTGCGTTCGCGAAGCTCAAACATGCAGCCGAATCGGGCCAGGTGGACAGCTACGCAGCAGTCCTCGTAGCCAACCACGAGACGGTGCCCGAGATGCACGAACTGGCAACCGATGTCGTCGACACCCCCGAAGACGTCCTCAGGATCCTGAACACCATCGCCGAGGCCGCAACCCCGTAGTTGTCCGTCAGTTTTGGGCTGCGGCGAGTTGTTCGTCGAGCCAGAGGCGGGGGTTGCGAGATCGCGCGACGTCTGCGAGGTCGGCTGCGGTTTCGCTGCGCTGTTCACTGTCCATATCGAGCACGTCGGACAGTGCTTGGGCGGTTTGGGTGATGTCATAGGCGTGGACCTCGACGGCCAGCCCTGCCATCTCGTCGAAGACGCCGGCCTCTCGGCTGAGCAGGACGATGCCGTCGCGGTCGTTGACGATGGCACCTTCAGAGGCGACGAGGTTTAAGCCATCGCGAATCGGGTTGACCAGCAGCGCGTCGTATCGACGAAGCAACGCAATGGCCGCGAAGTAGTTGTTCTCGACGGTGTAGTGGATCGGTGTCCACTCGTCGGAACCCCATCGAGCATTGATCTCTTCGATGGCGGCCTCAACTTCGATCCGATACCGGGTGTAGTCGGATACGTCGGTTCGGCTTGGCGAGAACGAGGCGATAAAGACAACGTCTCCATGAAGGTCGGGGCGCATTGCCAGAAACTCGTCGTAGGCCCAGAAGCCGCGTAGCAAGTTCTTGGACAGCTCGAGCCGTTCAGTCCGTGCGATGACGATCTTGTCGCCAGCAATTTCGTCGAGGGCAGCAATGGCCGCGGTGCAGTCATCTGATGCCGCCACCTCGGCGAGCGCATCTGCGTCGGGCCCAAGTGGCGAGACAAAAGTGTTGGTTGGTCGCACACCCAAATTCTCGCGGCTGCATGCGATGAAGTTGTCGCTCCAGCGGCTCGAATGAAAGCCCAGAGAACCGGCGGCCATGTAGCCGAGCAACAGTTCAGTGCGGGCAAGTTCGGGCAGAAGACGAAGCGCGTCGGGTGTGGGGAACGGGGTATGGCTGAAGTGCACGGTCGAAATATCGGGCCGTTCGTCGCGGATCTTCATCGAGGCCAACGCCAAGTGGTGATCTTGTAGCAGCACGATCGAGTCGGGTTCTGCCTCAGCGATAATCGTGTCGGCAAACGTGTGGTTGTAGTTCCGGTAGGCAGCCCAGGCTTCGTACCATTCCGAATCGATAACCGGAGCTCGCACCCGGTCGTAGAGGTCGTGATACACGAACCAAAGTGTCTCGTTGGCAATGACGTTGTAGGCCAGATCGAGCTCGTCGGGGTCGATCGCCAGGGTGCGAACCTTGAACCCTTCGGCTTCGATCATTCCCGATTCGGCTGCGAGACGATCACCGTCGGTCAGAGCCGCGGCGATCCAACGAGCGTCGGTGCCATGCACAAGCGGACCGAGCCCGGTGACGAGGCCGCCCGCCCCACGTGAGGCAATGAGTTCGCCATCGACGGATGCGAACGAGACGGGGCCGCGGTTGGACGCGATCAGAATTGGTCGAGGCACGCAGCTCAGCTTACGCGTCGTCGCTGTCGCGCAGCAGCGCCTTCCACAAGCTTCGATAGTTCGGCCACACGATCATGCCCTCGAGGTAGCCAGCGTCTCGGAGTGCTCGGTGGAGCTTGGGGAGGTTCCGAAACGGCACGCCCGAGTCGACATGGTGGGCTAGGTGGTAGCCAACGCCATAGGGCGCCATGAAGAACCCAGGGAGCCAGTGTTGCTCGACATGGTGCGTGGTCTCACGCCGATCGTCCGAACGGGTCATGCCCCCGTGTTCGGCAATTGCTCGAAGCCGGTTCTGTACTTGGTAGTAGGTCAGGTACGGAGCGATCCAGAGCACGAGATACAGCAGCGGTTCACCGACCACTGCAAACAGTGCGAACACGAGGGCCTGCCCGGCGAAGAACCGCAAGCTGATCGAGCGAAACTCAGGCTTCACCAACCCGGTGAAACGGGGCTTGAGCATGCGGTACGCAGAAACGCCGGTGGCGTCTCGACGGAGCTTGCGACGAAAACTCGCCTTGACGATTGGGTAGAACGAGTAAAGCAGGAAGTCGGGTTCGTTCGGGCCGAACTCGTCGCGGTGATGGTTGGCGTGGCCACGCCGGTAATGGTGCGTGCCGGTGCCAAGCGGTAGCCAGCCCAAAATGTTGATCCCGATGACGTCGTTGATCGTGCGGTTCGAGAACAGCAGTCGGTGGGCAGCCTCGTGGCTCAAGATGTACATGCGCAGCTGCACGAGCCCCATCGACAGCATCCCGACGAGCACGCCCCACCACGTGTCGAGCACCGCCACTGCCCACACGGTCGCGATTGCCCACACGGCGAGCCCAACAACGACGAGGGCATTGCGGGCATCGTCGACGTGTCGAAGTTCGGCGCGGAAGTTTGGCCGGGGCCGTCCATCGGGACGAAGGAGGTCGCTGCCGGTGAAGTCGCTTGGCGTATACGTCACCATGCCGCCGGTCATCTGCGCGACATAGTCGTCGTGTGTTGGCTCGGCTACCTGGGACATTCCTCCACGGTACGCGCAATAATCAGAGCCGTCGATGCGTTGTCACCGGCACAACTAGAGGGGGCCAGCAATGGAAGCAGCGCAGGGTCAGTGGCCGATTCGACTCGGACATCAGCTTCGAATCGACGGCACTATCGACGAGATCATCGCCGAAGCCAAGGCGGCCGAGGCGGCTGGGTTCGACGTGATCAGCGTGGCCGACCATGTGAACGAAGATCTGCCGTCCCCCATGGTGCTGCTGGGAGCAATCGCCCGCGAGACCAGCACGATCCGACTCGGCACGTTTGTGATCAACAACGAGATGCGAAACCCGGTGCAGCTTGCATGGGAGGTCTCCACCCTCGACCATCTGTCCAACGGCCGGTTCGAGCTCGGTATCGGCGCAGGCCACACGCCGAGCGAATTTGGTGCAACAGGCATTGCCCTCGATGACGCACCGATTCGCAAGCGTCGCCTAGCAGAGGCGGTGGAGATCATCCGCCCGCTCTTGGACGGCAAGGTCGTCAACTTCGACGGCGAGTACTACAACATCGACAACGCGCAGATCGAACGAACGGTGCAAGATCGATTGCCGATTCTTGTTGGCGGCAATGGCGAGGCATTGTTGACCCACGCCGGGGAACACGCAGACATCGTTGGCCTCAACGGCCTCCGCAAGACCATGGCCGATGGCCATCGGCACTCGGTGGGGTTCGGGCTCGACCGGCTCGAGCAGCAGATCGGCTGGATTCACAACGGGGCAGCCCGACGAGAACAAACCCCCGAGCTCAACGTGCTTGTGCAACGGGTCGAGATCACCAACGACCGCCGCGGTAAGATCGAAGAGCTCCTCGATGTCGACTTCCCAACCGAGGGGCTGACCGTCGAGCACGGGTTAGTCACGCCCTATCTCGCCTTTGGCACTCACGACGAGATTGCGGCTCAGTTCACCGATCATCACGACCGCTTCGGGATCTCCTACTTCGTGAGTCGAGATGTCGAGGCAATGACACCTGTGGTCGAACGACTGCGCGCAACCGGCTGAAGTTCGCCATGATGGACAGATGTCCGCACTGCGCGTCGTTGCTGCACCAGACAAGTTCAAGGGAACCGCCAGCGCAGGCGATGTTGCTGCAGCGATAGCAGCTTCAGTTGAATCCGCTGGTGGAACATGCGTGCAGATCCCTATGGCCGACGGGGGCGATGGCACGCTCGTCGCGCTCGGGGGAGCGAATCGCACAAGCGAAGTCACCGGGCCGCGAGGCTCATCTGTCGAAGCGCCATGGCGTCTCGAAGCCGGAACGGCGGTCATCGAGATGGCCCACGCCTCGGGTTTGGTCGTTGCGGGAGGCCGAGAGAAGAACGATCCACTGCAGGCCACCACCGCTGGGGTGGGTGAACTGATTGACGAAGCGATCGAGGCAGGGGCGACCACGATCATCGTTGGCGTCGGTGGCTCGGCCACTACCGACGGCGGCCTCGGCGCTATCGAAGCGCTCGGCTCGCCGACCCGGCTGAGCGGAATCGACGTGGTTGTCGCTTGCGATGTGCGCACCAGATTCATCGATGCCGCAGCAGTATTCGGCCCGCAGAAGGGCGCGTCGCCAGCGCAGGTGGCGATGCTCACACGACGGCTGACGGCGCTTGCTGCCCGTTACGCAGATGACTACCAAGTCGACATTACGGCCCTTGAACGGTCGGGCGCCGCCGGAGGGCTTGCTGGTGGGCTTGCGGCGTTTGGGGCACGGCTGGTCGACGGCTTCGAAATCGTCGCCGAACAGGTCGGGCTCGACGCCGCACTCGCCAAGGCCGACCTCGTCATCACCGGCGAAGGATTCCTCGACGAAGAGTCATTTGACGGCAAAGTTGTTGGTGGGGTTGCCGGGCTCGCAGCCCAACACGGTGTCGATGTACTAGCGATTGCTGGCCAAGTATTTGACGGCGTCGAGTCGCGGATCGACGCCATTTCGTTGGCCGAGGCGTTTGGTTTGGAGCGGGCACTCGACGACCCACTGTCGTGCGTTCGTGAGGCGGTTGCCAACCGGCTCTGACGGCCTAGGATTAGCACTCGCACTTCGAGAGTGCCAGCGATACTTCGACTCCTAGGAGAGCCCAAATGGCAAAGATGATCAGCTTCGATGAAGAAGCCCGCCGTTCGCTTGAACGCGGCATGAACCAACTCGCCGATGCGGTTCGGGTAACGATTGGACCGAAGGGCCGCAACGTCGTTCTCGAGAAGAAGTGGGGCGCCCCGACCATCACCAACGATGGTGTTTCGATCGCTAAAGAGATCGACCTCGAAGACCCCTACGAGCGCATCGGCGCCGAGCTGGTCAAAGAGGTAGCCAAGAAGACCGATGACGTCGCAGGTGACGGAACCACCACCGCAACCGTCCTCGCATGGACCATGGTGCGCGAAGGCCTTCGCAACGTAGCCGCCGGCGCAAACCCAATGGCGCTAAAGAAGGGCATCGAGGCGGGCCTCGACGCCGCCGTTGGTGCCATCCACGACGCCGCCGTCGAGGTGGACACCAAAGAGCAGATCGCCCAGGTCGCAGCCATTTCGTCTGCCGACCCAGACATCGGCAAGACCATCTCCGAGGCCATCGACAAGGTCGGCAAGGACGGCGTCATCACGGTCGAAGAGGGCACTACCTTCGGCATGGAAATGGACCTCGTTGAAGGCATGCGCTTCGACAAGGGTTACCTGTCGCCATACTTCGTAACCGATCAGGACCGCATGGAAGCGGTTCTCGACAACCCGTACATCCTGTTGGTCTCAGGAAAGATCTCGAACGTCCGTGACCTCGTGCCCGTGCTCGAGCAGATCATGGGTAAGAGCAAGCCAGTCATGGTTATTGCCGAAGACGTCGAGGGCGAAGCCCTCGCCACACTCGTGGTCAACCGCATTCGCGGCACCCTTCCTGTCGCGGCTGTCAAGGCACCATTCTTCGGCGACCGTCGCAAAGCCATGATGCAAGACATCGCTATCCTCACCGGTGGCCAGGTCATCAGTGAAGAGGTTGGCCTCAGCCTCGAAACCGCAACGCTCGACCTGCTCGGCGGGGCTCGCCGCGTCGTGATCACCAAGGACGAGACCACCATCGTCTCGGGCAAGGGCGACAAGGACGACATCGAGGGCCGCATCGCCCAGATCAAGGCCGAGCTCGACAACACCACGTCGGACTACGACGCCGAGAAGCTACGCGAGCGCCTCGCCAAGCTCAGCGGTGGCGTAGCAATCCTCAAGGTCGGCGCAGCCACCGAGGTTGAGCTCAAGGAAAAGAAGCACCGCATCGAAGACGCAGTGTCGACCACCAAGGCCGCAATCGAAGAGGGCGTTGTCGCCGGTGGTGGAGTCACCTTGCTTCGGGCTGAAGACGCCGTGCTCGCAGCAGCCAAGAAGCTCAAGGGCGACGAAGCAACCGGAGCCATGATCGTGGCTCGTTCGCTTACCGGCCCGCTCAACCAAATCTCGCTTAACGCTGGATACGAAGACGGTGTGGTTGTCGAGAACGTCCGTGCACTCAAGGGCAACGTTGGCTTCAACGCCGCAACCGACGAGTACGAGGACCTTATGAAGGCCGGCATCATCGATGCAGCAAAGGTCACCCGCTCGGCACTGCAGAACGCGGGCTCGATCGCTGCACTGTTCCTCACCACCGAAGCGGTCATCACCGATGCGCCAGCCTCCGAGGTTGACGAGCACGCTCACTAGCCCGATGCCAGCGACTCCGTCGCGATCTTGGCATCTCCTCTAGTGAGCCTGTTGTACAACGGAAGAAGGCCTCCACTTTCGTAGAGGCCTTCTTTCGTCGAATCCTGGCGTGCTATCTCACTCGTTCCCGTGGGCTCAACTGGCCATAAAGGCCTTTGTCTGCCTGTTGGTGAGAGAACGTGGGGATCAGCTCGCTTAATTCGAGTTCTCGTCTTGGTGTGACTAAGGACACATTCGCGCCGATCGCTCAGATCGTCAAGTCACGACAGCAAAACTGCCAGAAGTGACGTGACGCTCCTCGCCCCCCTTTTGACCGCGCGCGAGCACTCCTGGAGCAGGAGAAATCAGCCGGAGCATGACCGACGTGATTTGGCTTGCCATACTGAGGCTGTGGATTGGGCGGTCGACAACTTGTTTCGCATTGCCGTGCTCGGGCCAGTGGGCATGGCCGACGAGGATGGATTCACCGCGGTGCGCGGACATCAAGGTTCGCTCCTCGCAATTCTTGCGTCCAAGTATCCAAATGCCGTCGAACAAGATGTCGTCATCGATGCGCTCTGGCCGGTAAATGCACCGTCCTCGGCAAAGGGCAGTTTGGGCGTCGCGCTACACCGCCTGCGGTCTCGGCTTCCCGACGCCGCCATGATCGTCACCGACGGCAGCACCTATCGGCTCGATGTTGCCGAGAAGCAGCTCGACGCAGCTGACTTTCAAAACAGGATTGCTTCTGTCGGCAGCGACGACCCGGCAGATCGAGCTGAAGACTTGTCCGCCGCGCTCGACCTGTGGCGAGGTCGCCCCTTTCAGCCCGTCGGCGACGACCCTGCCTTCTCGGCGGTCAGTAGCGAACTACTCGAACTCAAGCGCCACACCGAAGAGCACCTGCTCGAGGCCCTTCTCGACGCAGGGAAGGCTAAAGACGCTGCGAACCGAGCGGCCACGCTGGTCGAGGCCGAACCGTATCGAGAGCGGCGTTGGGAGCTGCTCATGCTCGCGTTGTATCGATCGAGCCGCCAGGCCGAAGCGCTGCGGGCCGGCCAGCGGGCTCGCCAGACGCTCGGCGACGACCTCGGCCTTGAGCCTGGGCCTGCACTACAAGAGCTTGAAGCTGCGATCCTCAATCAGGACCCATCGCTCATCCTCGACAAACCCGAGGTGCTATCCGAGGTCGATGGACTGGCCGAAATTGCTCCTCGACCAGCGATCGTCCCAGCCCACGATGGCCCATTCGTCGGCAGAGTTGATGAACTAGCGGAAATGGCCAGTGCTATCGAAGGGCATTCTTGGGTGGCGGTAACCGGACCACCGGGAGTTGGAAAGACCCGGCTGGTCGCGCACTTCTGTCTGGGTGACTCTGGCCGTCGAATCCTCTGGGTGGACTGCGCAAGGAAAGATGAGCAGCAGGTGTTCGGCGAGCTGTCCAAGCAGCTCGGCGTTCGGCCATCTGAGCGCGACGCAATCGGCGCGCTGACGCCAGCGCTAGCGAGCGAGCCGACGGTTGTCGTGCTCGACAACCCTGCGCCAGAGGTCCTTGGACGTGTTTCCGAACTTGTCTCCGCCGGTGATGGTGCCAGTGCAATCACCATTACGCGTTCGACCGCTACGCAGTCGTATGACTTCACCAACATTTCGTTGACCGGCGTCGATGTCGAGGCTGCAGCGTCGATGTTGCTTGCCGAATCGACGCTCGACGACGAAGCGGTGGTCGCAGCGGTCATCGATGAAATTGGCACCATCCCATTGCATGTCGAGCTGTTTGCCGCACAGCTCCGCTTTGCCTCGGTCGAGGAGTTACTCGAAGATTGGAGCGGCCCGGTTGAACACGTAGACGACCGGCTAGCGAAGGCTCTCGACTGGTCGGTGGATCTGCGTAGCGAAGCCGAGCAGCAGCTGTACGAGCGGCTTGGGGTGTTCGCCGGGTGGTCATCGGCAACAGACATCGCTGGCGGGGTTGGCCTTCCCGTCGCTCTTGTCCGTCGGCATCTAACAACGCTCATCGAGGCCGGGCTAGTCCGACCATCGAGGTCAGGCAAAGGGTCAGGCCACATCCGCTATCGGCTCGACCTGTCGATGCGCTCCCACGCAGTCGAGCGGTTGCGCGCTCGTGGCGAACTCGATGTGGCCCGAAGCACCCACGCTTCATACTTCTATGAGCTCGCCCTCCAGCGTGGTGCTCAGTCTGTTGGGCCTGAAGAGCAGGCGGCGGTTGAACACCTTCACCGCGTAATTCCACAACTTCATAAGGCCCTCGACTATCTGCTCGACACCGGCGATATCGAGCGGGCGATCGAGTTCGTACTCGCACTCCACGAGTACTCCTTTTTTCGACTCGACTTCGCAACCCTTGGATGGCCGCACAAAGTGGCCGAAGTTCCAGCTGCGCAATCGTCGGACAACTATCCCGAGTTGCTCGCAACGGCCGGGCTTACAGCCTGGGCCAGTGACCGGCTCCCGCGAGCTCGGTCCTACGCCGAACGCGCCATTGCTGTCGCCGAAGAGCGAAATCAGCCGCATCCGATCACCGCGCTGCGAACTCAGCTGAACGTGGCTGCAACAACCTTCGATGCAACAGCGACAGCTGACGCGATGTTTGCACTGATCGGGGCTGCCGAACGCGATGGCACCGAGCGGGACCAGGCTGATTGTCTCGTCAACCAAGCCATTGGCTCGACCTTCATGGGCGACCACAAGTCAGCGTTGCGGGCCGCGTTGCGAAGCCTTGAGCTTGCGGAGAACTCGGAGAATCCCACCAGCATTGCCTGGGCGAAGTACGCAATGGGCTGTGCGGAACTGTTGCGACACCCTGAACCAGCGCTGCTCAACTTCGCTGAGTCCTTGCGCCTCGCCCAGACGGTTCAGAATCGATGGGTCATTGCGTCGGCGCTCAGCGGTGTTGCCACCGCGGCTCGCCTTGGGGGCCGCGCAAGCGATGCGACAGGCCCACTCCAGTCGCTACTCGACATCTGGGTTGGCATGCGAAAGGAGCGGTTCTTTGCTCGAACACTGAACGAGATTGCTCTGGTTCTGCTCGAACTCGAACAGCCCGACGAAGCCGGCACGGTTCTTGGTTGGGCGCGGAGCTACACCGCCGATGCGCTGCTCTTGCCTGAGGATCGAGCGCTGTTACGCAAGGTCGTCACCGAGCTCGTGCCGCCACTTCTTACCGACGTGTTCGACATACGTCTGCATGCTGCCGGCGCCAGCGAGTTCTTGGTTGCGGCGCAACGCCAAACCGAGACGGTTGGTCCGTAGCCCTACGGCCAGTAGTCACGATCGATGACCGTCACCGGCTTGGCGGTTCCTTCGCCCTGTTGAAGAGGCCTGCGGAACGGCCGGCTCGAACCCAGCGCAAAGTATGGCTCGAGCGACTTGCGACCTGCAGTGTTGACGGCCCAGCGCGTGAACGAGCGGGTCACCCGGTTCCCGAAACCGAGGCTCAGCATTTTCGCCATGATCGTTGAACGAGAACGACCCGGCCCCTGGTCGACCATAAGTATGTCGACGATCGCTGGGTCGCCAATGACTCGCATCAGCCCCTTGGCCATCCAACTCGTTCCTCGAGTGAACCCTGAACCAACCCCGTCCATCAGCCCTTCGGTAAGGCGCACGCCGCTCATGTTGCGAGCGCGCTGGCGGCTTCTGATGTGCAGCGCCAGGGCGTGGCCCTCTTCGTAGCTGGTGACGCTGGTGAGTGGCGCTCCCAGCATGTGCCCGATGCCGAGCCAGAACCGAACGTACGCGTCGCGATCAGCGTCATCGACC
>CALHTB010000073.1 GCA_938038785.1 uncultured Acidimicrobiales bacterium | reverse complement strand
CTCGATGAGATCGCCGCTGATGATGCGGTGACCATCTCACTCGTCGACACGCCGCGCTCTGTTCTGCTCGCAGACACCGCAACCCGCCACTCCGACGCTGTCATGTTCGACCAGAGCATGTTCCTGACCGATGACACCGGCCTAAACCGTGAGCTCCTCTCAGAAGGAACTACTCAGAACGACGAGTTTGTTACCGCTGCTCGACGAGTCAGTGACCGCATGGACAACGATGCTGGCGTCGAGTTCGACTGGTTGACGCAAACAAACCAGCCGCTCGAAGTCGCAGGTAGCTCGCTCGCCGAGGTTCGCGACGTATCCGAGAGCGTGGCGCGTGCTCGCCAATCGGTTGTGTTGGCTGTCGTCGCCTTCCTTCTCCTCGCATCGCTCTTGGCCTTCCTCGCCATCCGTTCTGTTGCAAAGCAGATCACCAAGCCGGTCAAGATCCTGTCGGACCAGGCTCAAGCAGCCGCTGGCGTTGGCATCCCGTCGGTGGTTGAGGCCGCTCGTACGTCAGAGGAACTCCCCGAGCTCCCCGAGTTCGACGTCGACTCGAACGATGAGATCGCACTTCTTGCTCGTTCGATGAACACGATGCAGGACGCCGCGGTCGACCTCGCAGCTGGCCAGGCGAAACTCCGTCGCCAGAACGTGGCCCGAACCTTCGTGAGCCTTGGTCGTCGTAACCAGAACCTGCTCAACCGCCAGCTTGAGTTCATTACCGAGCTCGAGCAGCAAGAGCAGGACCCCGACCTTCTCGAGAACCTCTTCCGTCTCGATCATCTGGCAACTCGTATGCGTCGTAACGCAGAGAACTTGCTGGTGCTTGCGGGCGAGCAGACCCCTCGTCGTTGGGGTCGCCCGATCGCCATTCGCGACATCCTGCGCGCTGCCGCATCGGAGATTGCTGACTACCCACGAGTTCGCCTGGGCGAAATCGACCCTGCCACCGTTTCGGGAACTCTCGCAACCGACCTTTCGCATCTGATTGCTGAGTTGTTGGAGAACGCTGGCAGCTTCTCGCCGCCGAACACGCCCATTGAAGTTCTTGGCCAGCACACCTCGACGCATTACCGTCTGGCGATTGTCGATCAAGGTATCGGCATGGATCCACAGGCGCTGGCTCAGGTGAACGACCGTTTGAAGAACCCGGTCGACTTTGCAGATGCTCCATCGGCATACCTCGGCTTGTTCGTGGTTGGTCGTCTCGCCCAGGAAATGGGCATCACTGTCCGTCTTGCCAGTGCTGACCCAACGGGCGAGGGCCGACGCCGCGGAACCATTGCGTTCATCGATCTGCCTGTCGCGCTCCTCAGCTCTGAGGAAGCTGCACCAATCGATATCGAAGGAACTGACGGCGAAGCTCGCCGCACCGGCGAGGTCGACGCTGCTCAGGGCGAAGGCGCAGCCGCCTCCCCTCAGGCAGCTCCCGCCGCTCCCGAAGTTCCAGCCGCTCCGGCTCCCGAGCCCGCACCAGCACCGCAGCTCCTGCCAACACCAACAGCAGCACCGGTTTCGGAAGAAACCACGTCAGCGGGTTTCCCAAAGCGGTCACGCGGTGCAACGAGCGTGCCGACCTCCCCGGTCGTGATGACCCCATCAAAGCCAGCGGTCGCCGAGCCACCAGCAGAACCCGCAGCACCGGCTCCAACACCGGTTGCGTCAGCCCCGGTTGCGTCAGCCCCCGTTGCGTCAGCGACTCCCCCGGCCACCGAAATTACCGCTGCCGGATTCCCCAAGCGAGGCGCCAGCACCGCCGCTGCCCCCGCAGCCCAGCCCGCTCCCGCATCGCCAGAATCGGCGGCTCCGATCAAACGTGACGCAGCAAACGTGTCGAACTCGCTCCGCAGCATTCGAGAAGCGGTTGCTCGCGGCCGTGCGAGCGGCCAGGCTGAAGTAGCTGGCGCACCAGCAGCTGCAGCCCCGGCGAACCCCTCATTATCTGGTGCTGCAATGCCGATAGCCCCTGTAGCACCGGTTGCTCTGCCTCCGGCCGCTGCACAACCAGAACACGCTGAAACACCACAACCGCCCAACCAGCCAACACACCCCACGGGGAGCGAATCATGACCGTATCGTCCGAAGCCCAGAACTTTGCCTGGCTCTTGTCCCGGTTTGCCCAGGACACCGCCGGCGTTCGTGAAGCGGTCGCTGTTTCCGCAGACGGACTGTTGCTTGCGTCTTCAGCGGGTATCGACACCACTGGCGTCGACCAGTTCGCAGCCATCGCCGCTGGGCTCACCAGCCTCACGAACGGTGCAGCGGTATGCCTCGGCTGCGGCGTTGTTGATCAGGTCGTCGTCGAGATGAGCATGGGCAACCTGTTCGTCATGTCGATGGGCCACGGCGCATCACTGGCAGTCCTGTGCCAGTCCGGCGCAGACATCGCGCAGGTTGCGTACGAGATGACACTTCTCGCAGAACGCGCTGGTGCTGCCCTTTCACCAGAGCTCATCAGCGAGCTCAAGAATGTACTCACGGTTTAGGCACTTTTCGCCGAAGGAACTCCTATGGGCAACGAAGACGACACAGAGGTGATGGAATCCGAAGGGTCGTTCATGCGGCCGTACCTGCTGACCGGCGGTCGAACCCGCAGTGACGCAGGAGAGCTGGCCGTAGAAGCCATGGTTGCAGTGTCAGCGGGAAGCACTAAGCCTGACCAAAAAGAACTCGCGCAGATCTACACCTTGTGCGAGACACCAAATTCGATTGCGGAGATCTCCGCAAAGTGCTCGATGCCTCTGGGCGTAGCTCGAGTACTCGTCGCCGATCTTTGGGGTGCTGGCACCCTCGAGGTCCTTGAAACAACCCGCTCAGACGACATCGCAATCGTAAGGAGACTGCTCGATGGCATCCGCAACCGATAACGCCGTACCCCAGGCGCGTCCGGTATCTGCAAAGGTCGTCGTTTCCGGCGGCTTTGGCGTTGGCAAAACCACCTTCGTTAGCGCAGTTTCCGAGATCGCTCCCCTTCGCACCGAAGCCAAGATGACCAGTGCTGCAAGTGAAGTGGACGACGCAACGTTCGTTCAGCAAAAGACCAGCACCACCGTCGCTATGGACTTTGGCAAGATCACCGTCGACCAGGGCCTCGTGCTCTACGTCTTCGGCACTCCGGGCCAAGACCGCTTCGGCTTCATGTGGAACGACATCACCGCTGGCGCACTTGGCGCTCTGATTCTTGTCGACACCCGCCGCCTGGACGAGTGCTTCAACGCCATCGACTTCTTCGAACAGCGCAGCGTCCCCTTCGTTATTGGGCTCAACCAGTTCGACGGAGCACCTCAGCACGGAATCGAAGACATTCGCGAAGCCCTCGACCTCGGAGCAGATGTACCGATCGTGCGCACCGATGCCCGCAACAGCGACGGCGCACTCGACACCCTCGTGCAGCTCCTGTCTCACATCTTGACCACTTTGTCTCAAGCAGCAGTGCCCGCCGCAGCTCCGGCAGCACCAACCACCCCTGAAGTGGCCCCGCCAAACCCATCAGCTCGTCCCGCGCCCGTTGTCACCAATGACATGCGCAGCGCAGCGATGAGCGCCCTAGCCGCCGAACGCGGCCAGTAACGCTGGGGACAGGCCCCATTAACAGACGTTCACGGGGACAGGCCCCATAAAGACGCGAGATAGACTCGGCTCGTGGGAAATACGTTTGGCCATACCTTTGCGATCACGACGTTTGGCGAGAGCCATGGCGGTGGTGTTGGCGTTGTAATCGATGGGCTTCCAGCTCGGTTGAACATCGACTTGGACCACATCCAAACCGAGCTCGACCGTCGCCGTCCGGGCCAGAGCCGTTTAACCACCCAACGCGACGAAAAAGACCTTGTCGAGATCCTCTCGGGCGTCGAGGGCGGCGCATCGACAGGGGCGCCGCTCGCCATGCTCGTGCGCAACGCCGATGCCCGTTCGGGGGCATACGACCACCTTCGTGAGCTCTACCGGCCATCGCACGCCGACTTCACCTACGACAAGAAGTACGGCAACCGCACGATTGCCGGTGGAGGCCGATCCAGCGCCCGGGAAACTATTGGACGGGTGGCTGCGGGAGCAGTTGGGATGCAGCTTCTCGATGCTCTGGCCGCTCGGTCCGGTTCTGCACCACCCGAAATTCTCTCGTGGGTCGATCAGGTCCATTCAACAGCCGCATCGGTCGACGAGGACACCGTCTCTTCACTACAGATCGAGGCCGACCCAACACGTTGTCCCGACCCCGACGCTGCCGCCGCAATGACTTCGGCGATCGAACAGGCTCGTCGCGACGGCGACTCGCTCGGCGGCGCGGTGCGCACCGTTGTTCGCAATATGCCTCTCGGATTAGGCGAGCCAGTGTTTGACCGGCTCGAGGCTGACCTGGCAAAGGCAATGCTGTCATTGCCAGCAACAAAGGGATTCGAAGTGGGTTCAGGCTTCGACGCAATCACCATGACCGGCCGGACCCACAACGACCCGTTTGTGCCCGGTGCCGATGGCGTCCCAACAACGAGATCCAATCACTCCGGTGGAGTCCAAGGTGGCATCAGCAACGGAGCGCCACTTCGCTTCCGTACCGCGTTCAAACCAACGGCAACTATCTCGTCTGAACAAGACACCGTAACGGTCGACAACACGGCAACAACGCTTGCTGCCAAGGGCCGCCACGACCCATGCGTACTCCCCCGGGCCGTGCCGATGGTCGACGCCATGACCGCGCTGGTTCTCGCCGACCACACCCTCCGTCAGCTACGCCACAACCTGCTCTAAGCCGAGTTTCTCGCCTGGGGGCTCGAAACATCGCACACGCAAACACCGCCTCCGGCGCCCAGCATGCGTGGCGCCTGAACGCTCCCCCGAAGGGGAAAACAGGCAAACGGCGATTGAGCCAAAATCACGGCGGAGCCGTTGGCTCAATTGCCGTTTGCGCTGAAGTGCTGGTAGTCCTTGGCCGACGACCACACGCCACCCCAGAACCAGCCCACGTTGGCAAAGGCCCGCGCTACTTCACCGTCGAGGTAAATGCCGCCGAGAGTCTTCACCGATCGGTCCGCGAACGGTTCGCCGCCTGGCGGAAGGATGCGAGTTGCTGACACGTACGGGTTCACCAACGGGTTGATGTCAATAGCGGTACCAAAGGCGTGGTTTGACCACGTGCCGGGCTTCCACGCCACTTCCCGGCAGTTGAATGCCGAGGTGTTGTTCGCGGCCATCGACCGGTCGTCGTCACCGGCGTATTCGTCGACCAATTCCATTCGCTCGATCGGAAAGCGCGTCCGATAGAGGTGCTCAAAAACGTTGACCATCGACTGGGCGTAGTCAGCCCGGACAACAAGCTCGCCCATGGTCGATTGCCCCGCATAGTTCCAATGCCGGACAGTGACGTATCGAAGCTCACCGAGGCCCACCGGGCAACCCTCCCGCCACGAGTGAACCATCCGGGCTTCGATCTCCGGGGTGATCTCCGAAATTGAACTCGAGTATTGCGGTCCGGAGACGCTGTCAGGCAAGGTCGCCGAAGGCGCCGCGGTAGTCGTTGTGGGAGCCGCTGTTGTTGATGTGGTGGGCGCTGCCGTTGCTGATGCTGTCGTCGAGGTTGCTGTTGTCGAGGTTGCTGTTGTCGAGGCGCTGGCGGCGGTCGTTGACGAGGTCGACGCATCAGCTGCTGTTGTGCTTGTCGAGCTGGTACTTGAGGTGCTCGTACTCGAGGTTGTCGTGAGCACCGTGCTCGACGAGGTGCTCGTTGTCGTGCTCGTGCTTGTTGTCGAGGGCGTTGTTGCGGTAGTTGTTGTCGAGCTTGAGACGAGTTCGGCCGTCGACGGTCCACAGCTCACCGCAATGACTGCAGCGAGCGTCAACGCTGCGATATTTCGGCTACTGGCCAACAGCTGCCGCTGCGGTGTCTCCGGTTCCGGAAACCTCGACCCGACTTGGGAACAGTTCGACGATCTTCTCGTCGAGCTCATCTACAACACCGCTCAGCGGAAGAATGTTCAGCACACCCTGGCCGTTCTGCAACAAATCAACGATCTCCTCGCCGCTGCGAACGAGTGTTGGTTGGCTACCGTTCACGACAAGGTTGGCGGTTGCGATGTCTTCGCCAAGTTCGTCTTGGAGGTAGGCGAACACTTCGCGGACCTGTTCGAGCCGAATACCGGAGTCGAGCAGGTTCTTGACCACCTTGAGCTCGAGAAGGTTGCGATAGCTGTACTTGCGGCGGGAGCCGCTGCCTGCAGCGTCGTTGAGCGACGGCCGAATCAGGTCGGTGCGGGCCCAGTAGTCGAGCTGACGGTACGTGATCCCGACAATCTCGGCGGTGGCCTTTCCGCTATAGCCAACTGCCTGGTCGAATTGCTTCGTCATGTGATCGTCCCTTGCCCATTCTGCGACGCCGTTATGACGTCTGTGGAATTACGGTGACGTAATCCTAAGTCGCGCAGTCTGCGCGGTCAACGACCCTATGCGTTTAACTTCGCGCGGACCGCGCGAAGCTTGCCGTCAGGCGAAATCCTCTGGGTTGACGTTGTCGAGGAATTCCTTGAAGTCGTCGACGACTTCCTCGGCCTCGGGCTCGACGTCTGGTGACTCGGTATAGCCAACCTCGGCGAGCAATTCATCCTCGGCGTAAATCGGAATTCCAAGACGAACCGCAAGCGCGATCGCGTCTGATGGTCGGGCCGACATCACCTTTGCCTCGCCCGGCGAGCGCATGTGCAGCTCGGCGAAGAACGTCCGTTCGCGCAGTTCGGTAATCACCACTCGCTCGACCGTCACCTCCATAGCATCGAGGGTCTGGGCAAAGAGGTCGTGGGTCATCGGGCGTGGCGGCTCAACCCCTTGATGGGCAAGGGCAATCGCTGTTGCTTCGGGGCCACCGATAAAGATCGGCAACATGAGGCCCTCTTCGGCGGGCTCGGTTTCCTCGGTGGCACGCAATAGCACGATGGGCGTGTTGCTCGGCAGCTCGACACGCACTCCAACTAGCTCCATCGGGACCATCGGCACTCCTCCTGGCTACGGAAGTTCAGCCTATCGGTGCGACCCGCTTCGCTCACCGCGGGTCCAAAGAAACGGCACGAGAACTACTGGGCGCCTTGCGTCCCGTGGAAGAACAGCAGCTTGAAGCGGCCTATCTGCAGTTCGTCACCGTCTACGAGCTCGGCATCTTCGATCAGTTGCTTGTTGATGTAGGTGCCGTTGAGCGAACCCACGTCTTTTGCCCGATACACACCATCGGTGTTGGAAATCTCGACGTGACGACGCGACACCGTGACATCGTCGAGGAAAATTTCGCTGTCGGGATGACGACCAGCTGTCACCAACTCGGTATCGAGCGCATACCGGGAGCCCGACTTAGGACCGTCGTCGACCACGAGAATGCCGACCGCTTCGTCAAACACCTCTCGGTCGGCGAGGTGATCGTTGTCGGGCTGGTCGGGATGCTCAGGCGCTGATTCGATGATCGGAATAGCCGCAGTTGGATCGTCGGGGCCGCCACCGATGCGTTCACCACACGACGAGCAGAAGTTTGCCCCAATGTCGTTTCGATGGTTGCAGGCCGGACAGACTCGGTCCATATTCAGGCTCCGCCAGTGAGCTCACCATAAGCCGCGGCATCGAGGAGGTCGTCGAGCTGGGACTCGTCGGACATTTCAATGACGCACAGCCAGCCCTCTCCGTACGGATCGGAGTTGAGTACCGCTGGTTGATCGGCGAGCTCGTCGTTCACCTGGGTGACCTTGCCCGTCACCGGCGCATACAGATCGGACACCGACTTGGTTGATTCGACTTCACCAAGGCCGGCTGCAGCCTCGACCGAATCGCCGACGTTGGGCAAGTCGACGTACACGATGTCGCCTAACGCGTCTTGGGCGTAGTCGGTGATACCGATGCGGGCGTGCCCGTCTTCTACTCGAACCCATTCGTGGTCGGAGGTGTAACGGAGGTCTTCAGGAATTGCCATGGCGAGAGTGTAGTCACCCCTCCTGACAAGATCGAAGACTTTTGCTAGGAGGCGAGGGAATCGGACAGGGCTTTGCGGGCGATTGGACCGTATTCCGCAGCCGAATACCACGAGATTAGGAGCCCAGGAATTCCGCAGATCCAGCCGCAAATGCGCAGGATTTCGGCGCCCGAGATGTCCGAAGCTCCCCCGAGTAAGAACGGATAGGCGAACATCAAGAAGAACGTGCCCGTCTTGCCCCACCACGTCACATCAAATCGTTCGACACCAAGCACTCCCAGGCCGATCGCCACCAGGGTCACCAAACCCTCACGCGCGAGGGTTAGAGCAGCAAACCACCACGGCACCGACCCGTCGATCCACGTGGCGATGACGGCGGTCAACATCATGATGCGATCGGTTGCGGGGTCGAGTAGCTTCCCGAGCTCGCTGACCTGATCGAACTTTCGGGCAAACCAGCCATCGACCCAATCGGTAGAACCAAGTGCGGCGAGCAAAATCGCCGCTCCCACCCGGTCATCGCGACTAAAGAGCAACCACACAAACACCGGAACGCACAACAAGCGCACCATTGTCACCGCGTTCGGAACGGTAAAGGGCCGCCACTCGATCTGCGACGGCGCATCCATGCTCATAGTGCCATCGTAGCGACGGTACGCTCTTGGCCTATGGCAAGCATCTTCTCCAAGATCATCGATGGACAGATCCCTTCACGCATGCTGTGGGAAGACGACATGTGTGTGAGCTTTCTCGACGTTCGCCCGTTGTCGGCCGGGCACGCACTTGTGGTTCCCCGCCAAGAGACCGATCTGTGGACCGACCTCGGAGCACCAACTGCGGCCCACCTCACCGAGGTTGCTCATGCCATTGGCCGAGCTCAGATGGCCGTCTTCTCCCCCGCCCGGGTCGGCTTGATGATCGCGGGCTTCGAAGTGCCCCACACCCACCTACACGTCGTGCCCATGAACTCGATGGCGCAGCTCGACTTCACCAACGCCGACCCCAACCCCGACCAGGGAGAGCTCGACGATCACCTGGCATTGCTTCGGAGCGCACTCGACGAAGCGGGTCACTCTTCGGTGTCGAGCCGGTAGACCGACACGGTTCCGAAACGGTTCTCGACCTCGTAGCCCTTTGCGTCCACCACCTGGTCGAAAGTGAAGCGTCCGGTGTCGTTCCAAAGCTCATCGGATTCATCGACGATGATGACGTCCATGGCAAATACCGGCGCGGCCGGCTTGTAAATCTCAAGTCCCCGTGGGAACTCGATGAGCATCGGGCGTTCGGACAGCAGCGGCAGGGCCGGCTCGAAGGCTGCGACCGTATCTTCGGGTCGAACCGATTCGACCGCCGAGATCACGTCGAGGTCGTGGACTGACCGACTGCCCCATGTCCACGGGTCGTTGTACAAGCTGCTGCCTGCGCCGAACAAGAAGAACGCGGCGCTTGCGAACAGCACACCGCCGAGCAACCGGCCGTTGACGAAGACCCGTCGAACCGACCGTCGACCCACCGCCCGCAGCGCTGCCGCGGATGCAATGGGCAAGAACGCGAGCGCAGCGACATCTTGTTGTGGGTTTCCAAACTCGCCCGGCGGCACGTTGGCTAAGAACTGAAACACGCCGAAGAGCACCAGCGGCAGTTGATACCGCAGACGTAGCACCGGAAGGAACAGCCACGGTGCGAATAGCAAGATCAGGTTGTTGAAGTTGTCCTGGGCAAAGAAATCCGAGAGCAACTGGCCTGGGTTCGTGAGCATGCCCCAGAGAATCGAGATTGGCCCATCGCCGTAGGTTGCGAACGCATCGCTCGCAACAAACTCGCCGCCAGCGAGGTCGGCTTGGAACACACCGAGGGCAAGAACCGCCCAGATCGCTCCTATGGCTGCGGTGATTCGGCCAGGGCGGGTCCGGCCTTCGATGGCCAACAACGCACCAAGGCCAATGACGACGAGCCCCAAGTCCGAGCGGGTCGAGAGGGCAAAGATCACCGCGATTGCGAAGCGAACCCATTGCCTGTCCTGGCTGAACAGGTACGCCCACAAGAACGCCGGAACGGCCAGCGCTTCGGGGTGAAAGTCGGCGAGGTTCAGGTTGTGCAGCTGTGGTTGGAGACCGTATGCCGCGGCCAGGACCAAGGCTGACTCGACCCCCAGTTCAAGGACCCGCCGAGAAATTCGCCAGAGTGGGACCACCGCAACGGCAAGTGCGAACGCCTGCATCGTCAGCAGCATCGGGCCGGCAGGGATCCACGTGGCGAGTTTGCCGATTGGCCAGAGAATGAGCGAGAACTGGCCGTCGAACAAATTTCGATTCGTGAGGGTGACAAACGGTTCAGCGTCTTGGCTCACCAGCCAGATCCCCTGCATCCACGCTGCCATCTGGGTCCCGAGTTCGAGGCTTCGGTAGCGAGCTAACGACAGGGCACCAAACCCGATGAACAACAGCGCTGCTAACACCCACGGAATGAAGCGGTCGGGACCGTTGCCCTCGAGCCGAGCTTGCCATCGAAGCCCGAGGTTCCGGATGGAACGGCGGAACTCGGAGTCAGCCCAAGTGGTCGGCGTCGTTTCGGTCATGCGATGGGGTCGAGCAGTCCTGGTTCGTTGTTGCGAACGTTGTTCACCATGTCCGACACGGCGTAGGTGGTGAGCAGTTCGTCGGGCGCAGGTACCAGCAGCTGCTGCAACGAGTCGGTGTCGCTGTTGGTCG
The DNA here is from genome assembly GCA_938038785.1 of uncultured Acidimicrobiales bacterium. Taxonomy (GTDB): domain Bacteria; phylum Actinomycetota; class Acidimicrobiia; order Acidimicrobiales; family SHLQ01; genus SHLQ01. Next base: position 11,002 of record CALHTB010000073.1, on the reverse strand, counting down.
GGTCGAGCCATTCGTCCCAGCGGTTGGGTGGCAACAGCACGGGCATCCGGTTGTGGATTGGTTCCATCACGGCGTTCGGTGTTGTGGTGATGATCGTGCAGGTGTGGATCTCACGAAGTTCTTCAGCATCGGTCCATCGTTCGTATAGCCCGGCGAACGCGAGCGGGGCGCCGTCAACGCGGTGGATGTACATCGGTTGCTTCGTCTTTGGGTCGAGCTTCTTCCACTCGTAAAAGCCGTCTGCGGTCACGATGCATCGCCGCTTCGCAAAGGCCGAACGGAACGAGTTTTTCGTTGCCACCGTTTCGGCTCGAGCGTTGATCATCTTCGAACCAATGCGCAGGTCTTTCGCCCAACGTGGAACCAGCCCCCACCGTAAGAAGTCAAGCTTGCGTGCATCTTCGCGTACGCGGACTGTTGGTACGTCGCGGGTCGGAGCGACGTTGTAGTCGGGACCGATACCATCCTGGCCATCCTCGTCTCCGGCAATGGTGGCTTCAGCGCCAAAGTAGGCGGCCAACATGTCGGGCGGCGTCGTCGAAGCAAAGCGTCCACACACGGGGCGGATCCTACACGCTTCCCAGGACGCGACGAGAGTGTGCGAGCTAAGACGGGGCGAAACCCGTCAGGACGGCAGGAGCTTGACCACAACGTCCGAGCGATCAACGAGCGTGCACGAGCCTACCAACGACCCGCCGGCACTCGATATGGAGACGTCATCGCCAGGCGCTCCACCGAGCACAGCCGCGGCGTCGATCAGTGGCGTCGGGCTAGGTGCCAACGACAGCCACCCGCGACGCGACAGCACGGCGTCTGCAGTGTCGGCAACTTCGATTCGGAATCGGATGCTGGTTGCGGGCGGCGGTTCGCCGGGCACACCTGGGTCATCGCTCCATACCTCGAGCAGTACTAGGTCATTACCGATGCAGCTCAATCGATCGCCGGTTGCCGCAAGCGCCGGGGCACACGCGTCGCCGTGGCCCGCAACGTCGATGGCCGCTAGCTGACCGGTGACCAGAGTCGCGACCGCGCACAGTTGCCCGGCTTCTATGCCGGTTCCGACCCCACTACCGAACACGGCAACGTGCATACGTCCCGCCCAAAGCACCGGACCAGCACCAACGGACGGGGGCAGCTTCAGCGTGGCCCGATCGTCGGGTTCGGGCGCCTCGCCCGCGACCGCACGAAAGAGGTCGGTGGACTCGGCCGACATTTCGAGCTCGACCGTTGTTGGTTCTGCTTCGTACACACGGACTGCGTCGAGCGCCAGAATGGGGCCGCCTTCGATACTGTTGCCAACTTCATCGGCCTGGGTTGTGAAGGCGCCGTTCTGTGCCGCGATACCCAACCCGGCGCCGATGAGCACGACCAGGGCCAACAACAGCACACCCATCTTGGATTTCTTGTCGAGGTCGCGGCCTGTGTCGTCTTCGGGGTCGCTTCCAAATTCGGCAATCGCCTCAGCGTTCTCTTGCGTTTGGGCCGAATCCGCATCGTCCCAAGCATCGGAGAAACCCCGTGTCGCCGTCTCTCCAAAATCGGCCAGGTCACTGTCGGGAGCATCGGCGAGGTCGAGCTCGTCGCTGTGAGAACGACCGAACATGTCTCGCGACTTGGGCCTTGCCTTGCGTCGCATAACTACCCGACGGTACCGGATTTTGTGTGGATTCGAGAACGTAGGCCATATGACTCATTTCGCCTATCCCGGCGCCGATTATCCCGTTATGGCACCGTCTACACTCTCCGGAGTGTTCCCTCGAGTTCTTGCGATCATGGTCATCTTGGCCGCGGCGTTTACGGTGCCCGCCGCAGCGCAAGAAGCTCCTTCAGCACCCGGACTTGCGCCTGCGATCGGCCCTTGGATCGGTGCACCCCGTGGCCAGATCACCGACGTTGCCGGCAATGGTGATTCGCTGACGATCACCGGCGTTGCGCGCGACCCCGATTCCGCCCAGGCCGTGCGTTACGACATCTTGGTCAACGGCCTTACCGTCGCCAGCGGCGCAACTCCTCGCCCGAGCGGGTTTGGACGAGCCGCCGAGTTCTCCGAAGACGTTGTGGTTTCGGCTGGGAAACACACCGTGTGCCTCCGCCTCACCGACGGTCGCTTCGACAAGCGCACCGTGAACTGCCGCACCGCGGTCACCGCACCACCGGTTCGCGTCGCACAATCCACAATCGACAAGGCCAAAGGCGTGGCGATAACCCGCAGCGGCGTAGTTGTGCCAATCCTCGGCGGCGAACCCGGCAACCTGCGGGTGCAGACACCGTGCGGGGCTGAAGCCACGCTGACCGATGCCACCATCATCGACCGGGCACGTGTTGTTATCGATCCGGGTCACGGAGGCTCCGAGTCAGGTGCGGTCGGCGGCGGCCTGCAGGAGAAGAACGTCAACCTCGTCGTGTCCGAGCTCGTTGTCAAGAAGTTCGAAGACCTGGGCATCTCCGCGCAGCTCACTCGCACTGGCGACTACCGACTACCGATCGGCACCCGAGCCCAGATCGCCACCAACCTCGCTCCCGACGTGTTCTTGTCGCTGCACCACAACGGTGGAGCCGTACGCCCGTCGTCTCGACCCGGCACCGAGATCTTCTACTCCGAGGCTCGCCCCGAATCCAAGCGCCTCGCAGCGATCCTGTACGAAGAGATGAACGCAGCCGCGGCACAGTTCAGCGCCAACTGGGTGTCCACTGTTAGCGAAGGGGCGTCGCTGCGCCTGCGTGAAGATGGCAAAGACCTCTACGGCGTGCATCGCTTCTCCCCCGAGCTCGACTCGGTCATCACCGAGTTCTTGTACCTGTCGAACTCATCAGAAGCCCAGCTGATGAAGCGCCCCGAAGTCATAGAGGCCGAGGCACAGTCCATCGTCGATGGCATCTTGCGTTGGTGGTTCACCGAAGATTCGGGCACGACCCGTGGCCGCCAGTTCACCGACTCGTCGAGCACCGGCACCGGCGGCTTCGACAACTGCAACGACCCGGCCCTCAACAGCGGCAGCGTCGGCCTGAGCGTTCAGCGCGAGCAGGTCCTCGCAGCCGCGGCAGGCAAGATTCCCGCCCCGAAGCCAGCACGTTCGTTGCTGCCAGCATTCGAGCTCGGCGCCGACCCTTCGGTCAGCTCGAGCTAGTCGGGCTTCTTCGCCCGACTCGGAGCGACGCGTGGCGGTTCGTAGGGCTGCTTTGGATAGACGGGCGGCCATGGCGCATCGCCGATAGTCTCGAGCCCGTTCCGAAACTCCTCGACCAGCGCGGCGATGTCTTGGGGGTTGGAATACATGTCAGCCCATGGGTCCCCGTCACGGGCGATCTTGTCGGGCACGGTGAGCGCAGTGAGTTCGTCGGGTTGCACGGTGTCGAGTTCGTCCCACGAGATCGGCGTCGACACCTGAGCACCCACCCGAGCACGAATCGACCATGCGCCAAAGACCGTCTTGTGCGGAGCGTTCTGGTTGAAGTCGATAAAGACCCGTTTGCCCCGCTCTTCCTTCCACCACGCGTTCGTGAGCGTGTCGGGGTGTTCAGCAGCGAGTGAACGGGCGACGGTTACTGCAGCACCGCGAACGTCGTAGCTATCCCAGCCAGGCCCATCGGCGCTTCCGTCGAGCGGCACATACACGTGTAGGCCTTTGCTACCGCTGGTCTTGAGGTAGGCGGTGATACCCACGCTCTCGAACCACTGGCGAACGAGGCCGGCAGCGGCTCGCACCTCGTCGAAGCCAATACCGGGCACCGGGTCGAGGTCGATGCGGAGCTCGTCGACGTGACGCGCTGGCAAGCGGATGGGCCACGGGTGCAGCGTGAAGGCGCCGAGGTTGATGGCCCACAGCAGGTGCGCTTCGTCGGCCATCACCAGAGCACGTGACGGGGTGCCGTTGACGGTCTCAACCGTTGTGGTTTCTAGCCACTCGGGCGCTGAATCCGGGATGCGCTTCTGGAAGAAGGACTTGCCTCCCACTCCGTTGGGAAAACGCTGCAACAAGATGGGCCGGTTGCCGAAGCAGTTCAGGATCGGCCCAGACACTTCGGAGAAGTAGTCGATGACATCGCCCTTGGTCAGGTCGAGCTTGGGAAAGTACATCTTGTCCGAGCTGGTGATCGTCACCTCTCGGCCAGCAACCTCTCGAACCTGCTCGGTCATAGAAAGGACAGTAGCCGGGGCCATCGGCGTCGTCCTTGAATGTGTGAAACCATAGGGATATGAGCATTGATGTCTTAGTAGCCGGTGTCGGTATGACGAAGTTCGAGCGCCCGGGCAGCCGCGAGTGGGACTACCCCGACATGGTGCGTGAAGCTGCAACCGCCGCAATGGCCGATGCGAACATCACGTACGACACGATTGAGCACGTCGCCGTTGGCCATGTCTTTGGACCGTCGACATCAGGTCAGCGAGCTGTGTACGAACTCGGGTGCACCGGCGTGCCAGTAGTGAACATGAACAACAACTGCTCAACCGGATCGACGGCGTTGATGTACGGCCAGCAGTTGATCGCCGGCGGATTGTGCGACGTAGTGCTCGTCGTTGGCTTCGAGAAGATGCAGCGGGGCTCACTTGGGCTCGACACCGATGGCCGGGCAAACCCGCTCGGGCGCCACCTCGAGCATCTGTACGATCTCCACGAGCCGACCGAGACGCCCATCGCTCCGCAAATGTGGGCCCGGGCTGCCGAGGATCATATGCGCCGCTTTGGCTCTACGGCCGAGCAGTTCGCAAAGGTTGCCGAGAAGAACCACCGTCATTCGGCAAACAACCCGTATGCGCAGTTTCAGGACATCCACTCGCTCGACCAAATTCTGGACTCGCCGATGATCGATGCGCCGATTACGCGCTTGCAGTGCTCGCCAACCTCAGATGGTTCAGCGGCCGCAGTGCTGATGAGCCCAAAGGCGGTCGAACAATATGACTGCGGCGCTAACGCCGTTCGGATTGCTGGCCAGGCGATGACGACCGACTTCGCGTCGTCGTTCGACACCGACGACGCCCGCACGATCGTCGGGGCCGACATGTCCGCTGCAGCCGCCTCGGCAGCCTACGAACGGGCCGGGTTCGACGTACATGACGTCGAGGTGATCGAGTTGCACGATTGCTTCTCCCCCAACGAGATCTTGACCTACGAGGCGCTTGGCATGTGCGGCGAAGGCAAAGGCGGCGAACTCATCGACGCTGGAGAGACCACTTACGGCGGCCGGTGGGTGGTCAACCCGTCGGGTGGGCTCATCTCGAAGGGTCACCCGCTAGGGGCAACAGGCCTGGCCCAATGCGCCGAGCTCAGCTGGCAGCTACGGGGAGAAGCCAACGACCGTCAGGTCGAGGGAGCCACTCGAGCGTTGCAACACAACATTGGCCTAGGCGGCGCCGCCGTGGTGACCCTCTACGAGCGGGTCTAGAACGCCTCCTCGGCGGTGGGTCGAAATTTGTCGGGCTGAGAGGATTTGAACCTCCGGCCTCCTCACCCCCAGTGAGGCGCGCTAACCAAGCTGCGCCACAGCCCGTACAGCGGTCGATCGTAGTCGGTGCTGGTTCGAATTCCTTCGGCAGATCTGGATTAGTTAGAACTTGTCGATCGCCCACATGATGCCGATAACCAGACGCCACAACAGATAGGCAGCCAGGGCCACCACAACGATCCAAAAATGCCATGGGGCGGACTGTCCGACCGTCTTCTCTTCGTCTACCCCATCATGTGCGTGAGGCGAGTTATCGGTGACCACTCCCCCGCACTGTGGGCACGAGCCACCGTCGAGGGCGGTCGGGGCGTGATGGGCCGAACATGAATCGCACCAGGGCATAGCGTTCGAGCCTAGAGGTCGTTTAGCTGCGGCGGACGGCCAAGATGGCGACGTCGTCACCGATCATGCCGTTGGCAAAATCGCGTGCTTCTTCGAGCAACGCCTTGGTGAGAACCTCGGGGCTTGCGCCGGGGTCGCGACGAATCGCCATTGCGATGCGCTCCTCGCCAAAGAGCTCGTCGCCGTTTCGGGCTTCGGCCAGACCATCGGTGTAGAGCAGCACAAAATCGTCGGGCGCTAGCGGGATTTCTTTGCTGAAGTAGGCCGCGCCCGGGTCGAGCATGAGCAGCGGGCCGGTGGCTCGCAGCGGCTGCACTTCGCGTGCATGCCACAGCCAACCGGCGGGGTGTCCGGCTGATGCGTACCGGATGGTGCCTGCCTCGGTGTCGAACACGACGACGATCATCGAGATGAACTCTTCGCCTCGGTCCATCTCGGCCATCTGTTGGTTGAGCTCTTCGAGCGCCTGGGCCGGGTCACGGAACTGGCGGAGGAACACCCGCAGCAGGTACTTGGCCTGGAATGCAGTGATCGAGCTCTCGATGCCATGGCCGCGCACGTCGCCGATGACTGCCGCAAGGCGGGTGCTGCCCACTCGGTATACGTCGAAGAAGTCGCCGGCCATGAGGCCAGAGCCCGCTTCATAGACTCGACCAACTTCGAAACCGGTGACGTCGGGCAGCGAGTCGGGGGCTAGGCGAGCTGCCCATGCCTTGGGGGCGAAGTCCTCTTGTTGCAGCGCTTCCTCGGCGCGTTTTTCGAGGAAGAACCGTTGGCGGCTCAGGCGTGCTTCTTTGACGGCGTTCCGTGACCAAAGCACCGACACGAACGCCGGAATGGCAACGAGGCCAAACACCATCGGCACTCGTTCGTCGGTGCTAGCAGCAGTAGCGAACGACGCTCCGGCCAAGACGATGTACAGGAACGCCGACTGCACTTCCTTGCGCAGAGCGGACTGGGCCAGCTGATAGGCCGCGTCCTCCTGCGGGTTCTCGGTGTCATGGTCGACGTTCGCGAGAAAACGGCGGCGATAGCGGGCGGAACGTGCCCAACCAATCGCTGCGACGACGCAAACGAGGCCAAGTCCAATGAGTACTGCGGCCCTCATGACGTAAAAGCGTAGCCCAGATCGGGTTCAGCGGCGCCGAACACGGATTTTGATGGGGGTATTGCCCATATCGAACGCTTCTCGAAGGCTGCGTTCGAGGTAGCGCAGATAGGTACGCGGTAGCTCTTTGTTGGCGAACATGGTGAACGTTGGCGGGTCGGTTGCGCCCTGGGTGGCGTAGAGAACACGCCCGCCTTCGGGCGCTGGTTGGGCAGCTTGGGCCGACCTGATCACCATGTTGACCTTGCGGGTCGGGATGCGGGTCGAATAGGCAGCGAGCGCGTCGTGGAGCGCAGGCCAGAGCTTGTTGACGCTCTTGCCGGTGAGCGCACTGATGCGAATAACCGGCGACGACCCTAGGAAGTGCAGCTTGCGTTCGACGTTGCGGGTGGTCTCCTTGCGCTGTTCAGCGTCGAGCAGCTCCCACTTGTTCAACAGAATCACGATCGGGCAACCCGACGCGTCGACACGTTCGGCGAGGCGCTGGTCTTGAGCGGTCACGCCGACGGTGGCGTCGATCACGAGGAAGGCGACGTCGGAGAGATCGATCGAGCGGAGAGCTCGGACAAGCGAGTAGTACTCGGTCTCTTCGTCGACCTTGGCCTTTCGACGAAGGCCCGCAGTATCGATAAAGCGAATTGGTCCACGTTCAGTTTCGATAACCGTGTCGATCGAGTCACGAGTGGTGCCTGGGCGGTCGTGAACCACCGAACGGTCGTCGCCGATCAGGCGATTGAACAGCGTCGACTTGCCAACGTTTGGTCGGCCAACGATCGAGACGCCGAAGATACGGTCGGGGTCGTCGTCTTCCTCGATGATCTCTTCGGGCGGCAGGATCGTAACGATTGCGTCGAGCAGGTCGGCGGTGCCCACCCCATGCAGCGCACTGACCGGGAACGGGTCACCGAAGCCCAAGCTCAACAGGTCCCAGATGACGTGCTGTTGCTGTTCACTATCGACCTTGTTGGCGACGAGGAACGTGGTCGTATCGATGCGGCGGACAATGTCGGCCACGAGCTGGTCGTCGGCGGTCGCACCAACAGCTGCATCGACGACGAAGAGCACCACATCGGCCTCTTTCATCGCCCGTTCACTTTGGCGAGAGACCTTGGCGTCGAGCGCATCGCCGTCTTGGTCGGCCATCCAGCCGCCCGTGTCGATGAGCGTGAACTCACGCCCCTGCCACTCGGCGGTGATCTCTTTGCGGTCTCGAGTGACGCCAGGTCGTTCTTCGACGATGGTTTCTTGTCGACCAATGATGCGGTTCACGAGCGTGCTCTTGCCCACGTTCGGCCGGCCGACAATGGCGATGGTTGGTAGGGCTGTCATGAGTTCTCCGATGCGCCGTGCCCAAGAGCTGCTCGCAATGCAATGCCATCGGTATCGATGATCTCGACGGGGCGCGGTAGGTCGTTGGGTGAGAGCCCGTCGAGGAACACACCTCGGTTCAAGCACACGTCGGGCAGCAGATAGCGGTGGCCCTCTGGCTCGGTGGCGAGGACACGCTGTAGGTCGGCTCCGACCATGAGGCCAGCAACGCCGACGTTGCCACCAAAGAACTCGTTCTCAACCTCGATAATCCGCACGTCGGTGCGTTCGTGATCGGCGAGAAGCGGCGCGATGACTTGGGCACCAAGGCTTCCGGTGAGGATGCCAACGGGGGCGCTCTTGCGTGGCCGCAGCATTACCGAGGCGCCAGCGGAGTCGTCTGTGCCGCAGGTGCGGGGAGCTCGGTAGCCCTCAGCGGGTGCAGCGTCGACCCAGGCGAAGAAGCCCGCTTCGGTGCCGACACCGGTGTCGACCTGGCCGGTGAATTCGGCTTCGAACGACCGAGCCATTCCAATGCCGTCTTCGTACATGGGGATGTCGCCGTAGTTCTCACGTGGCGGGAACGGGCGCTGGGCGTTGAGGTAGTACTCGTCGCTGGCGTGGACCAGCGGCTTGCCGATGGTGGCGGTGAAGACGTTCTGCCAGCGCTCGACGACGTCGACCACGGTCTGAGCCTCTTCGAGCGTGTGCGCTCGCATGCGTTCCTCGGTTGAGTACTTCGATACGCCAAGCGGCACCACCGACACGGTGGCGAGGTCGCGGTACTTGTCGGCAATGTCGGCCAGCGTCTGATCGAGCACATCACCGTCGTTGACTCCGGGGCACACCACGACTTGGCCGTGAACTTCGATGCCTGCGTCGAGCAGGGCGGAAAGCCATCGCAGCGACGATGCGCCACGACGATTGCGCAGCATCTCTTCGCGAACTGCGGGGTCGGTGGCATGGATGCTCACGTTGAGCGGCGACAGCTTCTCGACGATGACCCGTTCGAGGTCGGCCTCGGTGAATCGGGTGAGTGTGGTGTAGTTCCCGTACAGGAACGACAGGCGATAGTCGTCGTCCTTGAGATACAGGCTCTTGCGCAGGTTTGGCGGCAGTTGGTAGATGAAGCAGAACTCGCAGTGGTTGTCGCACGTGCGCACTTCGTCGAACAACGCCGAGTGCACCTCGATGCCCAGCGGTTCGCTTGGCGACTTTTCGACGTCGACATCGAGCATGAGCCCGTTGCGGTCGATGACAAACGCGATGTCGTCGGCATCGACCAACGTGCGATATTCGAGAATGTCGCGTGGCTGCTCTCCCTCGATCGACACCAGCTCGTCGCCAACGAGCAACCCCGCACGCGCAGCAGGGGACCCCGGTTCAACCGTGGTCACCCGTGGCAGCGCAAGTGCGGGAGCAGACATCCAGTCAAGGTTAGGCCCGTTCTTTGCGGGCACGTTGCGGCCATCCGTCTCACAGCCGGATTTCGGCGTCTTTATGGGGCCTGTCCCCATGAACAGATCGCCACGGTTAGAAGCTGGGGTCGTCGCTCCAGAGCAGCTCAAGTTCGTCGTTGAATACCTCGATCAGGATCGCCCGCTCTTGCACCCATTCGAAATAGGCGACGCCTTGTTGAACGTCACCGACGATTGCAAGTCCTGAGGCGAGCTCGACTCGAGCCCATCGCGATTCAGGATCAAGTCCAGTCACCGAGAGAGATTCAATCACTGGGCCATTGTTAGTTTGGCTAGAACCTCCGCCAATCTCAGGGCCTGCTCCTCCTGGTGGACCGCAGGCCGCAGAGCCACCGAATTCGGTGAACTGACCAAAGCACAGATCGGGCACACCCCCGTCGAAGCGAACCTTGTACTGGTAGAACTCTGCATCCGCAAACGGTCCTGTCGACGTCCCAACGAACTGAATCGAGTCAACTACGACCTGTGGGTCATCTTCGACCTGAGCCTGAAAGCGTCCCTCATCATTGTCTCTTGAAAACTGCTGGTATTGGTCGCCATCGGGAGCGTCAACGGGCGGAGCTGGGAGTGCCCGTTCGACAAAGCCCCCACCGTCGCCCGTTGTCCATGTTCGCGTCGCCCCGAGCAGTAGCACGAGAGCACCAAAGGCGACCACCATCAAGACAATCCCTGCGATCAGCAGGACGTGCAGCGGTCGAAGCCGGTTGTTACTTGAGGGATCGACCATCAAAGGATCGTACCAGTTGCGTTTCCCGAAAGCTGGGCGACGGCCTGCGGCGGGACATGTGTCATCGATGCAGCAAGGTGACCACTTTTTCCCGAAATATCTTGCCTTTCGGCTTGATTGCGGAACATATGTTCGATATACTGGCCCTATGACTTCGGCGGACTTCGTTCAAGGACAAGGGGCACTCAACACCCTCCATTTGTCCCTCGACGCACTCGCGAACGAGTTCCTGCCCACCATGGGAACCGCCGAACTCGGTGAGCGATGCCTGTCGCTACAAAACGCACGGCAACGCCTCGATGGTCTGATTGCTGTCGGTATTGCTGAAGCTGAACGTGCCGGTGTCGCCGCCAACGCTGGTGTGCGCACGATGGCCCAATACATCGCGTCACGAACCCATGCCTCCCCCGACGCGTTGCGTGCCGATCAACGAGTCGGTGTGTGGGTTGGCCAGTTCGCCCAACTCGAACACGCAATGCTCGCCGGGGCGCTATCGCGTCAGCACGTCGACTTGTTGCGGCGCACCGACAACATTCGAGTGTTCGCCGCCATGCAACGCGACCAGAAACTCTTCATCACGCTTGCTGCCGACCT
>CALHTB010000072.1 GCA_938038785.1 uncultured Acidimicrobiales bacterium | reverse complement strand
GTGGTCGTGCTCAACGCAAGCGCCTCCAACAGCCCAACGAGCTGGTCATGGTCAAACCTTGGCGACGGCACCATCACGAGTGGGGCCAACTCGTCTTCGCCGACAATCAGCTTTGCATCAAGTGGGCCCAAGACCGTCACCGCTACGGCAACGAACGGGGTCGGTACGTCGGCCCCCGATACTGCCTCGTTTACGGTGAACATCGCTCCACCTGACCCGGTGATCAACTCGATCAACGGTTCGAACACCGCGGGAGTCATTCCGCTGAGTGCGAACGTGGCGAACACGCCAGTGACCTACTCGTGGTCTACTACCGGCGGATCGTTCGATTCGGCCACTAGCGCCACGCCCACGCTTACCGTCACTGCAAACGGCGACTACACCGTGACCCTTACCGTCGATAACGGTGCAGGCGGCACCGATACAGCATCTCAGCTGTTCAACGTTGGAGACATAGTCGTTCCAGATCCGCCGCCAGTGATCAACTCAATCAGCCCTGTCGAGGGTGCTGCTGGAGTGGTATCGATCTCCGCGAACGTCTCGAATAACCCAACATCATGGAATTGGTCGGTGCCAGCAGCTGCGACTAGCAGCGGGACCAGCGGGCCGAACCCGACCTTTACTTTCACCGAAGACGGCGACTACACAGGAACCCTCACGGTTTCAAATGGAACAGCGCCCGATGCGCAGCAGACGTTCACCATCAACGTCGCCGGATTCCCAGATCCGCCGCCACCGCCAACCGCCAGCTTCACCGCATCAACCACGCCAGGTTCAACGCTTGCAACATTTACCTTCAACGGCACCAGCCAGCCAGGGGCGACCATCTCGTGGTCGTTCGCGGGCGGTACACCAGGGTCAGCGACCGGCGCTACGGCCAGCAGTGACTTCGTAGGGGCTGAAGGAACAAGTGTGTCGGTCACCGTCACGGTCACCGATCCTGGTGGCAGCGCCACAGCTACCCAAAATGTACCGATACCGCCCTAAGCGCTAGTCGTCGTCGCTGACGCGAAGAGCGTGTGCCAGTTCCTTGTCCAGGGCGCAGTCGTCCTCGGGCAGGTGGTGCTCGCGCGCCCAGGTAGCGGTGAAGTCGTCTGAGCCAGCCATGGCCAACAGGTCGCCGCCAATCTCAGGGTGTTTGAGATAGAGCCCAATGCGCCGCGTCACCCCACTGCTTTGCACCCAAAGCTCGGCGGTTTCGCGTCCAGCTACTGCTGCCGAGAGCGTGGCAACGACGCGCAGAAACGTGCCGAGCTGGCTGTCGACCTTGCCCACATCGTGCAAGAGCGCGGCAGCCATGACAGGCCGCGTCGCTTTGTCTCCTAGGTGCTCCTCAACCCGCCGGGCAACGCCGATCGAGTGGCGCTGATCTTGGGCCGACATGCGTCGCCACAGCGCCACTTCACCTTCGAGGAGGTGGCTAGTAGCCCACGAGTCGGACTCGGAGTTCGGACGGAACGGCCACAACGAGCCGGCGAACCGCTTTGTGAGGTGGAGTGTCTTCACGCCGGCACCCCTGGACGTCCTGCCGCACGAGGATGGGCGTTGGTATACGCCCGAACCAACAGGTCGGTCGAGACCTTCGTGTAGAGCTGCGTGGTTGAGATCGACGCATGGCCCAATAGTTCCTGCACGGTTCGAATGTCGGCGCCGTGATCGAGCATGTGAGTCGCGCAGCTGTGCCGCAAGACGTGCGGGGTGAGCCGGTCGGCGATTCCGGCACTTAAGCCATGTTTGCGAACTGCGCCCCAAATGCCCTGACGGGAAAGCCGTCCGCCACGGTGGTTGAGGAACACGGCCATCTGGTCAGAGCGATCCTTCCACGAGTCTGGGGCGAGCTCGGTGCGTCCGCCAGGGGAGAGCCAAATGCGAAGTGCTTCTTCTGCTAAGCGTCCAAGAGGAACGAGGCGCTGCTTGTTGCCCTTGCCAGTCACACGAATGAGCGCCGCGTCGAGATCGAGGTCGTCGAGGGACAACCCAACACACTCCGAGATTCGCATCCCGGTCCCGTACAGAAGCTCGAGGATGGCTTTGTCCCGCCTGCCGAGAGCCGTGTTCAAGTCGACAGCGTCGATGAGCGCGGTGATTTCGGACTCGCTGAGGGCCTTGGGGAGGCCCTTTGGCAGCTTTGCGGGTTCGATGTCGGCAGTTGGGTCGTGGGCGGCCACACCCTCGGCAAAGAGGAAGCGGTGGAGCCCACGAACCGCCGTCATCGTGCGGTTAACCGACGAGCGGGCCAGCCCCCGTTCAGTTAGCAACGCTCGGAAGTCAGCAACGGTAGCCGGCTCAACCAAAGTGACTCTCTGGTCGCCCAAAAACTCGACATAGCGTCGAAGGTCGAGCCGATAGGCCGACAGCGTGTTCGCCGAACGGCCCTTCTCGATTGCGAGATGGGTGAGGAACTCCTCGACATCGAAGGGAAGTGGGTCGGCAGCCATTCGCTGACGACGTTAGTTGCGGCGCGCCGCCATGATGCCGATGACGGTCTTTACGTCGGTGATCTCGCCCGTGCCGATCATGGCCTCGGCCTCGGTCAACGGCATCCGCACGATGTCCATTTCGAGCTCTTCGGGGCTGTCGGTTAGCTCGCGCTGGACCTCGCTCAACTGCCTCCCAATAAAGATGTGGATTTGCTCGTCGCAAAACCCCACCGAGTTGTGCACCGCCGAGATCAGTTCGAGGCTGCCAGCGCGCATGCCAATCTCCTCGATGAGCTCACGCTGGGCGGTGTCGATCGGCGGTTCGCCGTCGATGTCGCGCAGACCCGCAGGGATTTCCCACATGAGCGAGTCGATGGCCGAGCGGTACTGACGTACCAAGATGATGTCGTCGCCATCTATCGGCACTACAGCGACTGCGCCGGGGTGGTGCACAACATCGCGCTCGAAGATTGACCCGTCGGGGGCCTCGAAGCGCCCTTTGGCAACCTTGATGATCCAGCCGTTGTAGATCAGGTCTTCGTCGAGCGCTCGGAAGCCGGAAGGCTCGGCGGTCATGGCTGCTTCACGAAGTGCTGGAAGAAACTGACGACTCGTCGAGGCTCAGCAACTGCGGGTTGCGGCCATTGTGGCGTTCGACGACCGCTTCGATGAACGATCGGAATAGGGGAGCGGGCCGGTTGGGGCGGCTCTTGAGCTCGGGGTGGGCTTGGGTTGCAACCCAGAACGGGTGTGAACGCAGCTCGATGAACTCGACCAGGCGGCCATCGGGCGATTCGCCACTTGCCCAGAAATCGCCGTCGTCAAATGTCGACCGGTACTTCGCGTTGAATTCGTAGCGATGGCGATGACGCTCGGAAACGGTGACTTCGCCGTAGGACTCAGCTACTTGGGAACCAGGTTCGAGCTGGGCGACGTACGCGCCGAGGCGCATCGTGCCGCCCTTTTCGGTGACATCTCGCTGGTCGTCCATGAGGTTGACCACCGGGTGCTTGGTTTGGGGGTCGAACTCGAGTGAGTTCGCACCGGCAAGGCCGAGCTGGTTACGGGCGTACTCGATAGTCATGACCTGAAGCCCAAGGCAGAGGCCAAGACACGGAATGCCGTTCTCGCGGGCATAGCCGGCAGCTGCGATCTTTCCTTCGATACCACGCTCACCGAAGCCACCAGGGATGACGATGCCGTCGAGGTTGCGAAGCCGCTCGGTGAGAAGGCCTTCGACCTCTTCAGCCTGAATCCAGTCAATCTCGACCTTTACCGACGAGTGGATGCCGGAGTGGTTTAACGCTTCAACGACCGACAGATAGGCGTCGATGAGGCTTACGTACTTGCCAATGATGCCCACACGGACAACTTGTTCTGCTGCGAATACTCGCTCGACGAGCGCCCGCCATTCGGTGAGGTCGGCTTCGGGAACATCATCGAGTCGGAAGTGATTGCAAATAAAGGAGTCGAGGCCTTCGTCATGTACGACCAGCGGAATCTCGTAAAGACTGTCGGCGTCAGCTGCGTTGATGACACCGGCAAAGGGAACATCGCAGAGTCGGGAGATCTTGCGCTTGAGCTCGTCGGTGATGGGTTCGTCGCTACGGCACACGATGGCGTCGGGTTGAATGCCTCGGCTGCGTAGCTCGGTGACCGAGTGCTGGGTGGGCTTGGTCTTTTGTTCCCCCGACGGGCCAATGAATGGCACCAAGGTGACGTGGAGGTAGAAGACGTTCTCGGGGCCCGCATCAAGACGGAACTGGCGAATGGCCTCGAGGAACGGAAGAATTTCGATATCGCCCACCGTGCCGCCAACCTCGGTGATGACCACGTCAGTGTCATCGCTAGCAAGGGCACGAATTCGGTTCTTGATCTCGTCGGTGATGTGCGGGATGACCTGCACGGTGCGGCCGAGGTAATCGCCTCGACGCTCGGCGGCGATCACCGACGAATAGATCGAACCGGTGGTGGCGTTCGAACGCCGGGTGAGGTTCTCGTCGATAAAGCGTTCGTAGTGGCCAAGGTCGAGGTCGGTTTCCCCGCCGTCATCAGTGACAAAGACCTCGCCGTGCTCGAACGGGTTCATCGTCCCAGGGTCGACGTTGAGGTAGGGGTCGAGCTTTTGCATGGTGACCCTCAAGCCACGTGACTTGAGCAGTCGACCGAGGGCTGATGCGGTGAGGCCCTTACCGAGAGAGCTGGCTACACCGCCCGTCACAAAAACATGCTTGGTCACGGGAGATCACCCTAACTTGCGCGGCTTGAGACCGCGTCGACTTGAGCCGATTTTGATGAGAAAGTGACGAGAAAGATCGTCACGATGTTCCCCATGATGCTGATGTTGCTGAAAGCAACTCCTCGGCGTGTTCGTGGGCCGCGGCAGAGTCGGGTGAACCTGACAACATGCGGCTGACCTCGACGACCCGTTCGTCGGCGGAAAGGATCCGGGCTTGGCTTGTGGTCGAGCCCTTGGCCGTGGATTTGTCGATGACGATGTGATGGCCGGCGAAGGACGCGACTTGGGCCAAGTGGGTGACGACGAACACCTGACCGGAGCTTGCGAGTGACGACAGTGCTTCGCCGACCGAGCGCGCAGTGCCTCCGCCGATGCCGGCGTCGACCTCGTCGAAGACCTTGATGGGCGGTCCGCCAGCTAAAACGAGACGCAGCGCCAACATGGTGCGGCTGAGCTCGCCTCCCGAGGCGTTCTTTCCGACGGGCAACAGTGGCAGCCCAGGGTTGGGCGCCAACATGATGGCCACATCGTCGCCCGCCTCGCCGTCGACGTGAACCTCGACCTTGGCATTGGGCATTGCCAACTTCGCAAGCTCGGCTTCGATTGCTTTTGCGAGCTTCTTGGTAGAGCCCAGACGAGCTGCCTTCACCGTTGCCGAGATCTTGGCGAGCGCGGTGACTGCGGTGCCGCGACGTTCGGTGAGCTCGTTGACCCGGTCTTCGTGCGACTCGAGCTGATCGAGTTGTTCTTGCAAACCATCGCCGTAGGCCATGACGTCGGTGAGCGTTGGGCCGTACTTGCGGCGAAGCTCGACGAGCATCTGCAGCCGAGCTCGGACGTTCTCGCGAGCCTCGGGGTCGTCGACGGTCTGTTCACCAATGGTGCGAGTGTCCGCGGCGAGATCGGCAAGTTCTTCCTGCAACGCCTGGATGCGGGAAGCAATATCGGTAAAGGGCGGGCCGTCGGGCAACGCCGCGGCCGCTTCGACGAACGCTTCGGCCACCGGCCCGTCGCTGCCGAGAAGATCGCCGACACGTCCGGCGGCCTGTTGGTGATCGAACGTATTGGCCAGGATCGACTCTTTTGCTTGGAGCTCGACATCCTCGTCGGGGGAGGCAATGGCGGCCGCGTGCACTTCGGCGAGCTGGTAGCGAAGGAGATCGATTTGGCGGGCTCGCTCGGTGGTGTCGCCGCCAAGGTCGCCGAGCGCTGCGTCGATGGCGGCGATGTCTGCCCGGGCATCGCGTAGCGGAGCGCGATCGATACCAGCGAACCGGTCAAGCGCGTCGCGCTGGGTTGCTGGACGTTGCAGTATTGACTGCTGGGCGTGCTGACCATGGAGGTCGATGAGGGGCCCGATACGTTCTTGCAAGACGGTTGCGGTGGCGAGCGAGCCATCGAGGTAAGCCCGCGACCGGCCGCCCACGGGAATGACCCGCTTGACCACGACCTCTTCGCCGTCGGCATCGACAAACCGACCTTCGACGGTGGCCTGGTCAGAACCGACCCGGATCATATCGGGTTCGGCTCGGCCGCCCATCAAGAGCTGGATAGCGCTAACCACCATTGTCTTGCCGGCACCGGTCTCGCCAGTGACCGCAATAGACCCCTTGGGCAGCACGAGAGACAACTCTTCAATAACGCCAAGGTTCTGGATTCGAAGTTCTTCAAGCATGGAGGATCTGTAGGGCTAGCGGTCTGCGATGCCGAGCTTGGACTTGAGGACCGCGAGGTTGTCGCGAGATTCGAAGGTGACGAGCTTGGCGATGCGTGGCGAACGGCGGCACACAATCGTGTCGCCAGGCGCCATGGTGACCAGTGTATTTCCGTCCACTGACACGACCGCTGAACGATGCCCCTCAATCGTGAGTTCGACCACCGAATCGGGACGAAGCACCAGGCTTCGGTCGAACAGCATGTGTGGCGACACGGGCGTTACCTGCAGCGCGTAATGCGTCGGATACAGGATCGGCCCTCGAGCGGACAGGGCATAGGCAGTGCTGCCGGTAGGTGTCGACACGATGAGGCCGTCCGCGGGATACGAGGTGAAGTGCCGGCCGTCGATCGACAAGCCGATCTTCACGGTCGTGTCGCCCGGAGAGCGTTCGACAACGATGTCGTTGAGCGCGTGCAGTGACTTGCCGCCAACCTCGCCGGACACGAGCATGCGCTCCTCGATGTCGTGATCGCCAGCGAGCGACCGTTGGACGGCGACCTCGAGTTCGTCGGGGTCGATGACGGTGAGGTACCCCAAGTCGCCGAAGTTGACTCCGAGGATTTTTACCTGCTCGCCAGCGAGCAACGCCACCGTTCGCAACATAGTGCCGTCGCCACCGAGGCTGATCGCCAGGTCGAGGCCGGCGGGAAACTCATCTGCGCTTACGCGGGTAATCGAGCCGACCCGGTCGGCGTCATCGACGACAGCAACAACGGTGTGTCCCTGGTCGCTGAGTGACGTCGTGAGCGACTCAGCATGTCGGAGCGCATCGTCGTCTGCACCGTGGAGGACCACACCAATTCGTGCCATGGGCCTCAGTATTGTGGATCGCGCGCCAGATGGTGGAGGTGGGCCAGGAATTCCACGTTGCCACCATGGGCGGTGCGGCCGCCGGTGATCGGCGAGATGGCCAGATCCGCAACGATCAGCCCAGCGTCGACAGCGCCATCGATGAACTCGTGCAGCACCCGTGTCCAGATCGCTGGGTCGCGGATGATGCCCCGACCCTTGCTGGCTTCTTGGCGTCCGGCTTCGAATTGCGGCTTGACCAAAACCAGCGCATCGCCGTCGGGAGCGAGCACTTCGCGAAACACGGGCAAGAGTGAGCGGGTCGAGATGAACGACAGGTCGGCCACAATCAGCCCGAATCCGTCGGCGCGGTCGGGGTCGTCAACGAACAGCTCGGGAGTGATGGTGCGGATGTCGGTGTTCTCGCGCACGTCGACCCTGGGGTCGGCTCTGAGCTTCTCGTGGAGTTGGTTCGTGCCCACGTCCACGGACAGAACACTCGCAGCGCCTTCCTGAAGCATGCAATCGGTAAACCCACCCGTCGACGACCCTGCATCAAGGCAATGACGTCCTGCTGGGCTGATGTCGAATGCGTTGAGGGCCCCAACGAGTTTGTGGCCGCCGCGCCCGACGAACCGTGGCGGCGGTCCGCTCACCACGACCGGCTCGGCCGGCGACACCTGCCGTGTGGCCTTATGTGCTGGCGCGCCACCCACCGTGACTCGGCGGTCGGCAATCAAGTCCTGTGCGTGTTGACGGGACGTGGCGAGGCCTCGGGAGACCAATTCGGCGTCAAGACGTCGTCTACTGATGGCTGTTTCCTCCCAAGAGTGGTGAGACATGTGTTTCTCGAAGTGACTTCGCCCGAAATGCGCGCCAAACTGACTCTAGAACGTTTCAGACCGGAGATCCCCAACCGTGACTACAACGAATGCCGTAGATGACCTCGAACTCGAGGTCCGTACCTACGCTGACCGTTTTCAGCAATTGGTCAACAATGTCGAGCGTGTGATCCACGGCAAGACTCGCGAGATTCGCCTCGCCTTCTTGTGCATGTTGGCTCAGGGGCACTTGCTCATCGAGGACGTTCCCGGTACCGGCAAGACCTCGCTTGCGCGTGCACTTGCCGAATCGGTCGATGGCACGCTCACACGTATTCAGTTCACGCCCGATTTGCTACCCACCGATGTGACCGGCGTGCAGATCTTCAACCAATCGAACAGCGAGTTCGAGTTTCACCCCGGAGCAGTCTTCGCAAACGTCGTTTTGGCTGACGAGATCAACCGTGCGTCGCCAAAGACCCAGTCGTCACTGCTCGAGGTGATGGAGGAATACCAGGTCACCGTCGACGGTGTGCCTCGCCCCGTTCCGAACCCGTTCCTAGTAGTCGCAACCCAGAACCCGATCGAGCACGACGGCACCTACGCACTGCCCGAAGCCCAGATCGACCGCTTCATGATGCGCCTGTCGCTCGGCTACCCGAGTGCGGTGGCCGAGATCGACATCATCGACAGCGCACCAGCTGGTCGTACCCGGGTTGACGTCGAGCCAGTGCTCTCGACCGAAGAGGTTCGCCAGATGGCGCGCGTTGCTGACCTCATCTACATCTCGCCAGCGGTTCGCCAGTACATCGTGAGTATCGTGCGTGCCACCCGCGAGCTACCCGAGCTCCGCATCGGCGTGAGCCCCCGTGGCTCGATCGCTCTTGGTCGTACCGCTCGTGCGCTCGCTGCAGCCAATGGTCGCCCCTTCGTCACCGCTGACGACGTGAAAGACCTCACCGAATCGGTACTTGCTCACCGCATGCTGCTCAAGCCTGAGGCCGAGTTCGAAGGAATTGACTCACTCGAACTGCTCCGTGCTGTGCTTCAAGAGATCCCGACGCCGAAAGAACGCGTCGAGCGCTAACGCGCTCATCATCGATGCTGACCGCCGCAGGAAAGACCTTCCTCGCCCTCGGTGCCATCACGCTCGCCCTCGGCGTTGTCTTTGGCTATCGCACCCTGAGCGCGCTTGGAATGGCTCTGCTTCTCGCTGTCCTCATCGGACGCTTGTGGATCGTCCGGCGACCAAGGGTTGACGCACATCGTGTCGTTGCCCCCGAGCGTGTGCGTGCTGGTCGCCCAGCGCGATCAGACTTGACGATCACCAACACGGGCCGTCGGCGTACATCTGGTGGCATTGCCCTCGAACAGTTCGGTGACACCCAGCTCCCCATCGAGTTGCCAAGTCTTGAACCAGGCGAGACCGCCACGATCACCACCGAGCTGCCGACCTCGCAGCGAGGCGTATTTCGGGTGGGTCCACTCGACGTCACCCGTGCCGACCCGTTCGGTCTGGTTCGTTCTGGTGAGCCCGATGAGGGAATCACGAAACTGTGGGTGCACCCGCAGATACATCAGCTCGAGCCGTTTCCAAGCGGCATCGCCCGAGACCTCGAGGGTCCCGACAGCGGTGAGGCGCTCGAAGGTGGCATCACGTTCCATACGTTGCGCGACTACGTGCGTGGCGATGATCTTCGCCAGATCCACTGGCGTTCGTCAGCTCGGACGAACAAGTTGATGGTCCGACACAACGTCGACACCAACCAGCCGCGTTCGCTCGTGGTACTCGACACCCGTGCCGTGACGTACTCGGCCGAAGGCTTCGAAGACGCTGTTCGAGCGGCCGCATCGATCGTTATGGCTTCGATGAGCCGTGGTTTCGAGTTCCGTTTGCTGACCACCGATGGCATGGAGCTCAACCAACAAATGCCGCCAGCCACGATCATGGATCGCCTCGCGGAGATTTCCCTTTCATTTCGTGGCAGCATTGAAGAGACGCTCGATACGGTCAAGGCCGACCTAGGCGGGGTGTCGCTAGCGCTCATCACCGGCTCGATTCCGAGCGACGAGCTTTCTCGGTTGAACCGGTTCAACGAACGCTTTGAGGTAATTACCGTGGGTCGCTTCACCGAACAAGATGTAGATGGCGGTATCGCCGAAGCAACGGTCATCACCGCTGGCTCGAGCGAAGAGTTTGCTCGTTCGTGGAACCGGGTGACACGCCGATGAAGCAACAGGTGTTTCTCGGGCAGGTGTCAGCTGCCGGTCTACTTCTCACTGTCGCGTCGCTGTTTTATAGCCGAGTCTTTGGCGGACCTGGCTGGGTGGGGCCGGTCATTGGTGCGGTGCTTGTTTCCGCCGCGATCGCGGTATTCCTTGGCCGAACCGGCATGAGCCGTTGGCTGCGTGGGCTTGCGCTTGTCGTAGCCGGCGTGTTGTTCGTCGGGCTGACCGTCATCGTTCCGGGAACCAACTTTGGCAGCGCCAGCGAAATCACCACGGCGTTCCTTGGCGCCACCGTTGATGGTTGGCGTAACTCGCTTGCGGCGACTCTTCCTATCGACACCGGACTTCCCGAGCCGCTTGGATTCATTACGTCGATCGCGTGGATCGTCGGCGCCGCAACCGGCATTCTGGTCGCACGTTCGGAGCGCACGGCCAGCCCGGTCATCCCTCCGGTGATCTTCGCTGCGCTTTCATTGCCGCTGGCGGCCCCAACGGGAATAGCCGCCTACTTCCTCATCGCTGCACTTGTCGGCTCGGCACTGCTCTTGGCGCTGGTGCGGGCGGTTCCGCAAGCCCAGATCAGCGGCCCGGCACGCGAACGTGTCACCGAGTTTGTTGGCGAGCGCATGTTGAGCGAGCGCCTCATCGGTGGCGCTCCGATTCTGCTCGTCCTTGCACTACTCACTCCGCTCATCGCTTGGATCCTGCCGTTCGATAATGACGAACCGTTCGATCCGCGTCAGCTGCGCGAAGAGGAAGTTGTCACCGCTAGCGCCGTGAACCCGCTCGCTGAGATCAAGGCCAAGCGTGAGGCGGTAGAGAGTGCGTTCCTGCTCACGCTCCCAGCGGCACCGAACCCGAACTTGTTCGACCGCCTTCCACTCGTTTCGCTCGAGACCTACGACGGCGCCAACTGGTCGACCACCTCGACCTACAGCGCGACCTCAGCAGACATCACTCCTGAAATCGAAGTGTCGGAGCAGAACTCGCTCGCCGTCCGCCAGCAGATCGAAATCCTGAATGAGCCATCGCCGTGGCTTCCCGCTGGACAGCCCGTCACCCGCATCGAGGGCAATGACGTTTGGTATGACGAAGTGTCGGGGTCGCTTCTCGACCGCACCGACGGTAGCCCCCGCACGTACACCATCGAGTCCCGCATCGTGGTGCCGCTTCCCGAAGAACTTCGCGAGGCTCGGGTCGACAACACTGACCCTCGCTACACCGAGCTCCCGTCAATCCCCAGCGACTCGCCGATCACCGAGCTGTCCGCTCGTATCTCAGGCGCCAACCAATACGACACGCTCGTAGCCCTGCAGGATTTCCTTCGCGACGAACACACGCTGGTCATCGATGAAGCCTCGGGCACCTCGATTGGCCGAGTTGAACGGTTCCTCACCGACCGCGAGGGGTACCGAGACCAGTTCGTCTCAGCATTCGCCATCGCCGCCCGCCAAAAGCAGTTGCCGACCCGCATCACTGTTGGCTACCGCATCGTGCAAGACAACGACGGCAACCCGACCTTCCTCGACACCGTCACGACCGATCAATACGACGCGTGGCCCGAGGTGCTGTTCGAAGGCATCGGCTGGGTTTCGTTCGATCCGGTTCCTACGACCTTTGGCGATGCTGGCGTGAATGGTGACGACGCCACCGAAGTTCCGGTAGGTCAGCCAGCCCCGCAGGGTCCAACCCCAACATCGTCTGACCCGACCGAGGACGATCAGCTTGACGACGACGAGCCCGAGGTCAGCGCCACGGTCCGTCTGCTCGTCGTATCGGGGCTGTTCCTCCTCGTGTTCCCGCTTCTGCTCGCGTTTATGGTTGTGCTGGCCAAGGTGCTGCGCCGCCGATACCGAGCAAACCTTGACGACCCGACCGACCGCGTCCTCGCTGGCTGGCAGGAATCGAAAGACCGTCTTCTCGAAGCTGGCATCGACGTGCGTCCCGACATGACCGTCAAAGAGATCGTGTCGGCCAGCCGCAAAGAGCTCGGCGTGCACGCATCGTCATCGCTGAGCGCCCTGGCCCCGTACGTGACAACGACCATCTACTCCGAACGCAACCCCGGCGAAGCCGCTGCCGACCAGGTGTGGACCGAGGTCGGAACCTTCGACCGTCAGCTCAGTGAGAGCCGCACCCGTATGCAAAACGTAAAGGCCAAGGTCGACCCGAGGCCCTTGCTCGAACGGGTGTGAAGCTACGGCGGTCGTTGCGTTCGGTGGCCGCATGGGGAGGCGGTATGGGCGGGCTTTCCTTCGTCGTAACGGCGCTGTTCCGCCGGCACGTTCAGACTCCCTGCGGCTGCTCAGGTCGCGAGGGGCGTAGTTGTCGATAGTCACGTTGGTAGACCTTGCATGCGCTGCGCCACCGGTTCAACTCCAATCTCGTTTCCAGCTAACCTGACTGATTCAGGACACATCAAGGCGGGTGCGATGAACACGAGTAGAGCGGAAATCTGGCGCGGCATGGTCGCAGTTCTTCTGGCATTGTCGGGTTTTGCGTCCGCATGCGCGTCGGCGGCTGTCGACGCAGACTCGGATAAACTCGGCGGCGGTGAACACCTGTCCTATGGCGATCCGGAGTGCGGACATGTTGACGCAATGCTCGATGAGCCACCCTCCGGCGCTGAGCGCGTCATCCCCGAAGGACTAGTATTAGCGGACCAAATCCGGCCGAGTGTCGTCGAGTTGGCACTGGATGCCCGAGACTTGGTCTATCTCGGAGCCTTCGCACATGCGGTGTACACCATGGCAAACGACGATCCAATTGTCGTCAGCGAGACTGAGATTGACTCATTAAACAAGCTGGCGGTGCTCGCAGCATCCTGTGTAGTGAGAAATACGACAGGAGGCAATGAGGCGCTCTTGGCGATTGCTGATGCTGCCACTGTGACCGAGATTCAAGCGTGGCGATACTTGGTAGCCGCGACCATCACTAAACCAGGTGTTGTCTCAGCATCCATCAATCGAAGCCCATGGGATGATGGCGCTGCGACGCCCTCCTCACCAATTGGTGCTCGGAACCTATCCCTCGAGGACCCTTGGTGGGGAGTGTTGGCAGAGACAGGCAACTCCTCTTTGCGAAACGACGAGAACAACCTGTTTCCCGTCGCGCTTCAAACGATGATGATCACGCCAACACAAGACATGTGGGTGAGTCTCCGCCCTGAAATGACGCCCGAGTAGACTACCTCGCCTAGTCTGTTCGGTACGCACGTCTCGAGAGTTTTGCTCGAAGCAGACCTTCGTTTGAAGCAGGACGCCGCCGCCCTGTGGGACCCCCGACTGAGGTCAGGATCTTATGTAGCTGGTGCGCAAGCGTCCGCGGTCGACTGTCAGTTCCAATTTCGTCACTGGATTGATGTCGCTCCGGAAATTGCTCCCACCGAGGTAACCGTGCATGATCGGTGGGTTCTCGTTCATGAAACTCCCCTTCGGGTTCAGTTCGAGAACGAAAACGAAGTGGGTGACTGCTCGGCCATCGCTCTTGCTCACCAATCTGAAGTGCTACCCGCCTTAAACGCTGTGGTGAACAACGATCCGGCATACGACGAACTGCGAATTGTTGCAGCTGCACGAATCGCGGCACAGGTACTTCGAGAGCTCGAACAGTCGTTGAATGAAGAGGTAGAGAGTGCTGCCTCGGGTCCAGAGCTAGAATTCGCCGAAATCACTAATGACGAGCCGTCGATATCGCTCACATCGAAGTCCTTCGCCTACTCTTTGGCGCCACAACCGCCAGCTTCGCTGATCGACACGGAGTGGGAAGAAGAGGGTTTGCTCTCTCGCTATGTGGACGCGTTTGACCGTCGCGTGACGTACACGGTGACCAATGACGAATGGGAGGTCGAGTACTTCATTTCGGGAGGGGTGGACTTCCAATCGCCGACAGTAGGCACTTCTGCAGCTTCCGAGTCAACCGAGTCCACGACGGCCGAACTTGGACAGCAGTGCGATTCTGATATCCAGCCTCCTTGGACTCCACCGCCCGACAACATCGAACCGATTCCACACGAGAAGCAGCTAATTCCGGGCTTCGATGACTTGCTCCGCAATTTTTCGAGTGAGGGCGGCGGCGCGTTGAACGACTTTGAGCTAGCCGATCGCGCTGGTGGCGAAATGGAGAAAGCAGCACGGGGGCGATCTGTGTGTGCTCTTCGCCTTAGCTTCGCATTAGCGGAGTCTGGAGCGCCTGTTCAGGTTCGAGGCAATACGAATACCTTTCAAGACTCGCTTGGGCGAGGGCATATTCGAGGTGCGCGTGCCCTAGCTCGCCACCTGCGCAGGGAATATGGTCATCGGGAGATGAAGGCCGCCGTTGGCAACGGCGAAAATCCGAACGGGCCAACTAACCAACTCCGATCGAAAATTGCGAACCAGAATGGCATCATCGTCTTCCTCAAGAAAGAGGATTCTCTTGGCAGCAATCACGTCGATCTGTGGAACGGTGAGAAGTGCGTGAGTATCTGCTACTGGCCAACCGATCGCAGAAAATTCATCGGCGAGGTCCGCTTCTATCCCTTGCCGGATAATCCTGAGAGGCGCTGCCCGAAGACTTCCTAGCGCGACAGCCGCCTGGACCGGCCAAACCATTCTCACCGGCGGCTACGACGGCAAAGCCCCTCTCCTAGATCTCGCCAAACTCGACCACCGAACTGATCGAACGCCAACATGATTAACCCAGATTATGCGTGCGTCGATCACGCAGCGGATTGTCAGCGGACCTTTCGGGCCACGTACACCCATTGTTTGCCGGGACGATCCGGGGGCATCGCGAGTCGAGTCGATGTCGAACCCAGCATTGCGGAGAGACACCTCTATCTCCGCTTGGCTGCGAGAGCGAAGAGTCGAGTCTGACGTCAGGAATGCACCGTCGCTCGAGAACTGCGGGGCCAAGATCACAGACGAAATGAGCACACGAGTAAAACGGATCGCCGACGAGTCCCACGCCAGCGAAGAGTAAGTGTGCCAGGGGCCAGCTAGCGTTTGTTGCGTTCTGAAGGCGACAGCCGGGCGGCCATGACGGCACCTTACAAAATGGGTCGTTTAGTTAGTCCGGGAGGGCTGCGTTGGTCGCTTGGGTGTGCTCAGCGATGTTCTTCACCTTGACATCACTGTGACAATGTCTCGGGCTTCGAGAGATAAAGACTCGAGTTCGTATTCACGGGTCGAAGCGTTGGGTGTGTTCAGTTCTGCCTTGATAATACCGACCTCTATCTTGTTCGGTGTATCGGGGTCAGCTGTCACGATGGCAGTTCCTGCTGGTAACTGCACTGTTTCGGTGTCGCATATGACGGTGAAGACGGTTTCGCCACCGTGTCCGACGGCAACTGTGGCGGAAATTGTCACGCCATCACAGCCGCTTGCTGGACCCTCATCTGTTACCGCTGATGCGCCTACCGCGAATCCTGTGTCGCTAGTTGTGGCGACAAAACTCCAGTCGGGCTCGACGTCAACCACTCGTCCAACCCTTCCTGAGGTTCGGTTCACGACCAGTTGGCCTCTGCTGATCCCATCGTCGCTCCCAATCCAAAGCATCAGTGATGACTCACTCCTTGGGCATGTTGTAAGAAGTCCTTCTTGTAAGTCGGCGTCCCCTTCAATCGTTGGGGGTTGGTCTCCCAACAGACAGGTCTGCTCAGTCCTAATGAAGGCCGTAATCAGAACACCAAGCAACACTGATAAGACTATTCCAACGGCAAGCGCCGGCCGATGTTTGGTCATATGGCAACGGCCACAATCGCGCCAATAGTTACCGGTAGCGCTGCGAGCTGAACTGCGTTCATACGCTCGACGAGCATCAAGACCATCGTGTCCAGTTCAGGAATTTGCTCGCTCGAACGCACCTTGCGATGGCTGAGGATCATGAGCCCGGAAGTAAAGGACAAAGCGTAGACCATCAGCCACAACGGTGAAAAGAGTCCAACATGACTAATTCATATTATGCACACTGAGGCACTTCAGGATCTCTCCGAGCGATGGATCTTTTCAAGCAACACCACTCGTCCGTCGGAGAACACCGTCCTGGCTCGCGGATACGACATACGCGCAATCGTCAACCTTCTACCTAACGGCGATGCCGTTGACCCGAACCCTTCGCATCTATCGTTGCAGAACCTTGAGATCGCAATCGGTGCATATGCGTCGTCTCATGCAGCGAGCTCGACCCGACGAGTCATCTCCACATGGAGACAGCTTTGTCTGTGGCTCGTTCGCGAGCGACTTCTTGAGTCGAACCCGATGGACTTGATCGAGGGACCACGAAAGCCGCAGTGGGTACCGAAGCCGCTTCAGCCAGAAGACTTAAGTGCTGTCGCAATGAGCTCTAGCCAACCGTCGGCGAAGACACGCAACCCATGGCCGGAACGAGATGAAGCCATGTTTGCCTTACTTATCGCTGCAGGCCTTCGAATAAGTGAAGCAATTCGTCTCGAGATCGCAGATTGCTATCTCGACAATGACCCACTGGAATGCTCCCTGAATTTGAGGCCAGCTAGCTTTGGAGTCCTGATCGCCCTTTGGGCAAGGACATCATCATGGCAAAACGCAAGAATCATTCCCCCGAGCAGATTGTGCGCAAACTGAAGATCGCTGACGAGCTCGCAGC
>CALHTB010000071.1 GCA_938038785.1 uncultured Acidimicrobiales bacterium | reverse complement strand
GGGGGGTTTAAGATCTCGGCGATCGTGCGCTTCTGTACCTGATCGTCCTGGATAGTGTTGGCCTGTCAACGATTTCGGTTGGGGCTTTGCCGGTTCGTACCAGCGTGTGTCGGGCCGTACCTGGAAATCCTGTGCAGGAATCGTGCAGGAACCGGCCATTGAACCAGAGTGATCACACAAAGCAAGGCCGGCGGATGAGTGACCACCTCGTGACCACGGGCCGAATCGCTGCTACTCGTCTGGAGTCAGAGGCGCCCGCAAGAGCGAGAAGTTGGGATCGATAATGACTGAGTTTCCGAACTCAGCTGCGAACTGGCCTTCTAGCTCTGGTGAAAGAGTTGCACCGAAAAGCACGGCGCAGCTTTCAGCATCGATGCCATACAAGGTTGGGCTATCTAGTTCGATCTGCTGAGCGAACTCTTTGAGGTCATCAACAATTCCGGCAAGTTGCTCCCTCGAACGGGTGCAGGGGGAAACCGTGAACTCAAGGTTCGGAATGTTCTCGAGCATCGCCCGAGCGTTCGCGATATCGGCCGATGGAGACGTCCTGACAACACGCAACCCATCCTGCACGTAGTAGCCCACGAATATGTCTTGGTTGTCGACAATCAGCTGCTCAAGGGCAATAAACGGAGCGCCCTCGATGTCTCCTTGATCCTCGACCGGCTTCTGCGCAATGAGGACGACCGTGCTGCCCCTGCCGACCCCTGCGTCGGCTGGTGGGTCTGTCCGAATGACGTGTTCGGCAACTCCGTTCGGGAAGTCACCGAATCGAATCTCGGCCACAAGGCCAGCGGCCTCGATCTCGGCCACAGCTGCGTCGATAACAGAACCGTCAACCATTGGGACGGCGATCGGTTGCTCATCGCCTTGAGGCGTCGCTCGGGTGTCGTCTTCGACGATGACCTCTACGACGACGTTGTCCTCTACCACGAAGTTCAGGCGGCCCGGCCTCAGGTCTGAAGTGACTCGTTGGTCTTCTCCATCGATTCGAACGAGTCGCCAACGAAGACCATTTGAGTCTGCGAGAGCGACCGCCTCTTCGACCGTGAGCGACAGGTATTGCCCGGTGGGTCCAGCAACAATGGTCGTAGTAGTGACTTGCGGGGCTTCGGGCGTGCCGAGCTCGTCGTCGGTTCGTACATGGATGACGATGCCGTCTCGAACCGAGAAGTTCAGCCGCTTTCCGTCGTAGTCGAAGGTGTATCCAAGGTCCACGCCATCGCGGTGCACGACTCGCCAACGCCATCCCCGCTCTTCGGCAAGCGCTGCTGCTTCAGCCTCGGGGAGCGACCGGTAGATGAACAGTGCATCGTTGTCTGGATTTGCCGACAACGTGACTTTCCATTCTGCCGATACGAGATCGATCGTTCCGTCGGAGTTGGCGAAAGCGGAGACCGACAGGCCAGGTCGCATGGTAGCCAACTGCATTCCTGATGGTTCGGGGCATCCGATTAGTGGGACCGGGACACTCGGGTCGATCGGCGTTGGGCGTACGACGGTGAAACCATCTTGTGTCCACTCAATGTCATATGGGGCGCCTAGGCAGCTGCCCAGAATGATGTGGTTGTCGACGAAGGACACCGCATCTCGGAATTCGCTGTCTGGGACTCCTTCGCTCGCTACTACGAACCAGCTTGGAGTCGCGGCGAGCCGCAGCCGGGTTTCGCTGAGTGGGGCGATCTGCGTGGGCGCGCTGTCATCGGCGACCGAACCGGCGTCGTTCGAGCTCTGCGCCTGCATGGTGTCGGCGGTAACTGCTTCATCGCCTGTGGCGAGCTCGGTTGAATCGGTTCGGGTCGCCCAGAATCCAGCGACGCCTGCAATCACCAGCGCCGCTAGGGCAAAGCCGGCTCGGCGTTGTTGGGTGGCGACCTGTCGGTGGATGTGGCCGACGCCGGGAATAGCGACTCGGTTGTCGCCTCGAATGTCATCCATCTCTCCAAAGATCTCTTCTTCAAATTCGTCAGTCATCGATACTTCCGTTTCGAGCCAGTTCTTCGTGCAGCCGTGAGCGGGCCTGGTTCAACGTCGCCGCAGCAGTGCCAGACGCGATCCCTAAAGACTCTGCGGTCTCGGCTTGCGTGGCGCCGTGCACATACCGGAGCACGAGCGCTTCTCGCTGGCGAGGACTCAGCTTGGCGACGCTGCACCAAAGGGCATCGCGGTCCGATTGATAGCTATCGGTGGTTGCCTCGGGGACAGCGGTTCGTGCCTCTCGATTGATGCGATTGATACGACGCCGCTGCAACCGTCGAACTCGGTTGGCTGCCACTGTTGTGGTCCACGCAACTGGGGAGTCCATCTGTGAGACAGAGTTCCACTTCTTGAACGCCTTGACGAACGCGTCACTCGTAGCGTCTTCAGCAAGGGCCCGCTCACCAGCAGCACAAACCACGGCCGCAGCAAGAACCGTTTTGTACTGCTGTCGATACCAACTATCGAATTCCGCCGCGGGCTCCATACCCCTTTAAGTCTCCCACACGGGTCGATTGTTTAGTCAGTGGAAGAAGAACCCAGAATGGCCCGGCAGTGTTGCCTAGCCGCCCGAGGCCAGTTGTTCGCTGCAGTGCTGTCCGGTGTCTGGGTTTTTGACGGCAGGCGTTCCAGGCTCTCGGGCTGTGTCTAGTGGGAAAGACAGGCGTCGCGAGCCGAGCGGGCAAGGAATGTTGCAGAACTGACCTTCCTGTGGGCCTAGATAGAAGAGCGAGACGACTAGCTCGCCGTCGACGATTTCACTTTCGACTCGGTCGAATTCGAAGCAGGTCGGATCGGGAACCCCGTATGCATCGAGCTCAACGGAGTTGCCGTCGGCAGAGACGACTCCACCGTCAAACGCCCAGAGGGACGAGGGCCGCCCTGACGGTGAGCAGGCCGCAAGAAAGATGCATGCGCAAGCAAGCATTAACACGAGGGGGTCTGTTTATCGACAACGGCCGCGGCGCTCCGGAGGCCTGTGCTGGTGTAATCCTGACGTCGGAGCCGGTCCAGTGCGGCGGCACCATAATCGACGGGCTGAATTTCCACCCCTCCTGGACCACCCACTACCCCGGCGTCCGAATGGGTCACCACACCGCCCGCTATTCGTGGCCTCCAATCGATGGTCGGGCCACCCTCATCGAAGAACGCTCTAACGAGATCTCGGCTATTGACGACCCGAGCTTCTCACTTGAGCTCTTCCCGTTGCCCGCTGAGTGTCAGGACATTGAGAACCTCGTTCGAATTCAAGAGCTGCGGGCGTGGGGCACAGCAAACCCCGAACGGTTCGCCGGGTTAGTCGGAGGGAACACCCCGCGTCTGTTCGCAACCGGTGACCTCGATGAGGTGCGGGCCGAGCTTGATACCGCCGACGCTCAAGCGTGTGTCGTTTCCTCCCCGGTGAACATGACCGAATTGATGGCCGAGCGGGCTGCCGTCAAGCAAGCTCTGCGCGACAACGATGTGCAGTGGCTCGGTTTAGGTTCAGGGCCCGGTAATCGCGCCAGTAACAACACCATCCGCATCGCCGTGGAACTTACCGCGGTCGACCTTGAGACGGTTAGGTTGCTCACGTCGGCCGTCGACAACCCAGGCCTGCTCGAAATCTCGAGCCGTCTCATCATTATCGAATGAGTGCTCACGGCGGGTCGGTTGGCGGGCTATGACCGCACCGCAGACGGAGAGCGAACGATTGAAGGCAGCGCTCGCCAGCGCAGTCAGATCCTGTAGTGAAAAGTTGCCCGAACCGGTCAACCTTGACCGGTTCGGGCAACATTTGGCCGCCAGCAAGCCGCAAAAACGAGTGAAGCCCAGGCGCTGGGCCTGGGCTTCACTGCTTGTACGCCCCCTCGGGATCGAACCGAGGACCTGCGGATTAAGAGTCCGATGCTCTACCAACTGAGCTAGAGGCGCATGTATGTGTCTCCAGAGGATACCGAGCCCCGAGGGATCCGGCACATCGTTTGACTTGGGGTGGCTGACGGGATTTGAACCCGCGACCGCCGCGACCACAACGCGGTGCTCTACCTACCTGAGCTACAGCCACCATGCTTGTTTCAAGCGGCCTTCACTATAGAGCTCACAGCCGTTCTTGGCGACGTGAAACCTGTCTTATTCGCGCAGCCGTCGGTTAGGCGACCCGGTTGGCGTCGCTGTTCTCACGCATGCCGAGGTTCGACGTAGCCACCGGCATGCCCAGAAGGTAACCCTGCGCGTGGGTGACGCCGGCCCTACGAGCGGCGTTTAGCTGGTCGAACGTCTCAATACCCTCGGCAATGACCAACATGTCGAGCTCTCGACACGCTGATGCCATGCCGCGCAACATCGCTGCACCACGAGGCGTTGAAAGGCGTCGGGTGAACGAATCGTCGATCTTCACCGCGTGAATTGGCAGCGTCAGCAAATACTCAAACGTCGATGTGCCGGTTCCGAAGTCGTCGATTGCGAATCGGACGCCGAGTTCGGTAAGCGTCTCGATGGCTTCACGGGCGTTGTCGACGCGATCGATGAGGAACGTCTCGGTCAGCTCGATCATCAGCAGGCTCGGGTCGAGCTCGCTGAACTCGAGCGATGCCTTCACGACCTCGATGAAGTCGGGCTGGCCAACTTGAAGTGTCGACACGTTGACCGCAATCGAGATCGGGTCTGTACCTTCCTCGCGGCCTTGGTTCACCGCAGCCGCAGACATGATCGACTCGGTCACAATCCACTCACCGAGCTCGTGCACCAAACCGCTCTGTTCGGCAATTGAGATCATCTTGCCCGGGTCGATCTGGCCCTGAACCGGGTGATTCCACCGAAGCAACGACTCGGCCGACACAGCGGTCTCGAGGTCGTTAATGGCATAAATCGGCTGGAAGGCAAGGTCGAGGCCGTTCTGCGAGATGGCTCGGCGCAAGTCACGGCGAAGCGCCAGCGGCGAGATCGTGCTCGACTCGTCGGGGGTCTCGTAGGCCATCGCCTGGTTTCGTCCGGCCCGCTTTGCTTCGTACATGGCGTGGTCGGCCTGTTGCAGCACACCGAGCATGGTCGAGTCTGGCTGCGAAATCGCCACTCCAACGCTGCCGCTGAGCTCGATTTGGGTGTCAGCGATCGAGAAGGGGGCCCGCAGCAACGGAAGAATGCGCTCGGCGAATTCCATAGCGTGGTCGTAATCACGCACGTCCTTTGCGACGACCACAAATTCATCGCCGCCGAGACGGGCCACCGTGTCGACGTCGCGACTGACCTCTTGGAGTCGGCGGCCGACTTCGGCAATCACGTCATCGCCAGCACCGTGGCCGAGTGAGTCGTTTACCTGCTTGAAGCCGTCGAGGTCGCACAGCAACACGGCGAACATGCTGCCATCGGGCTCTTCGAGCAACTCGGTGAGCGTCATCTCGAGTGCTCGACGATTGGCCGCACCCGTCATGGGGTCGGTGAACGCTTCGGTCTCAAGCTGGGCCGACCGTCGAACTTCATCGGTGACGTCCTCGGCCGAACCAACATACTCGGGCAGACCGTCGAGGCCGCTGTAGCTACGGACGCGGATACGAATGGTTCTGTGCGAACCTCCGACGGTGTGATCAATGTCGACCACGCACTCATCGCCAGACTGTTCGAGCTGGTTGGTCACCTCAAGGTACAGCGGCTCACCCGAGCCGGTTTCGAGATCGAGGAAGTCCTGTAAGTCGACCAGCTCACGCCCGAAAATGTCGTCAAGCTTGGAGTTCTTGTAGAGCAGGTTTCCGCGGCCCGACACTCGAAAGATGCCCTGCGGCACAGTCTCGGTGATCGTCTGTAGCCGTTGGCGCTGGTCCTGTGATCGTTGTGCCTGCGGGTTGTTGGTTGCGTCGACGAACACAAAGCTCGACTGCTCACCGTTGGCGATCATGGTCACCTGGAAAAAGCGCTCTGATTCGGCATCACCGTCGTCATGCAAGCGAACCAAGCACGACGATGCGCCCAACGCGGAACTATCAACCCAACAGTCGAGCAGCTCGGCGGCCGAATCGGGGTGCACAAGCGAGGTCAGCAGGTGCATTCGGCTCCGCACAGGCGCGATACCAACCGTCTCGGCAAGCTCGGCATCGAGCGCAAGAATCCGGGTCTGGGAATCGCACGTGCCTCGGTAGACAGCGACCCCGGAAGAATCGGCGAGTGGCGATACCGTGCCGATGCCTTCGGTGGGGTGAAGCAGCATCAGTAGGTACGGCGAACCGACGAGGCTGACGACGCTCAGGTGCTGTTCTTGTCCAAACAGCAGAACGGGAATATGCGCCGACCCATCGAGACGTGCAGAACGGACCGCTTGTATTACCGACGCATGGGTTGCCCGGCCAAACGAACGAAGCATCGGAGCCTCGTCGTGGCGGGTGAGAATTGGATGCACTGACCCCACATGAACCCGGTGAAACAGGGGTTCTTCGACCACCGCGACTTGAGTTTCGGGGTGCGCGCGCAGGAAATCATCAACCTCGGTCGGGAGGACCCGAAAGTTTACGCCATCGCTCACCCTAAAAATTTCGGCAGAGTTGAGCGGGAAATAGAGGGCCAGACGGCCTATCGGCGCTGTTTTTGCGGTGCCCCCGGCAGGACTCGAACCTGCAGTCGACGGGATAGAAGCCCGTTGCCTTATCCAGTTTGGCCACGGGGGCGAGCAGTTCGAGGATAGCTCTAGACGGTGGGGTTTGGCTTCCGTCTGATCCAGCGTGATGCCCGGCCGAGCAGGGGAGTAAGGGCCAGCGCCGAAATCGGGGCATGCCACAGGTATCCCTGTGCACACGGAACGTCGAGCTCTCGCAAGATGTCGGCCTGTCGCTGGCGTTCGACACCCTCGACGATTGGCACACGACCCTCGGCCTTCACGATGTCCAAAATGGCCTTCAGGCGGGCCTGGGCCCGCTCATCGATGTCGATCTCGGACACGAATGACCGGTCGATCTTGACCGTGTCGCTCGGGATCTGCACGAGCCGATCCACGTTCGAACCCTCGATACCGAAGTCGTCGATAGCGACCTTGATGCCGCGCTCACGCAACAGATGCAGCGAGTGGATGAGGTCATCAGCGTGTGCGTGAAGACGGTGCTCGGTGACCTCGATCTGCAGCATCGAAAACGGCACTCGGTGCTGCCGGAGCGTCTCAAAGATCTGCCGGGTGCTGTCGGAGTCCGACACATGGTCGGGTTTGAGGTTGAACGACATCGTGAAGCGCTCGTCGACGATTCCATGGGACAGCCAGTCGCTGAGCTGCGCGATCGATCGAGTCAGGATTTCGAGGTCGAACTTGTCGAACTCGCCGCGCTCGGTTCCCGGTGGCAGGAACGACGACGGGTCGAGCATGCCGAGAACCGGGTGCATGTATCGAGCAAGCACCTCGACGCCAACGATCGCACCGTCGCTGAGCTCGACCACTGGCTGATAGACCAGACGTATCTGCTCGGGGCTGATCTCGATGTCACCACCGGCTCCACCAGCTGCCCGACGAAGGCCGCGACGGCGTTCCTTCTCGCGGTACATGGCGAGGTCGGCGCTTTTGAGGATGGTGTCTGGCGTGTCGGTGATTTTGGCGATGGCCATGCCGACCGACCCGCCCACCCGTTGCTGTGTGCCGTTGACAACACAGGTGGCGTCGAGTGCGCGTTCAACCTTGCCAGCAAGCTGGCGTGCTGCGGTGGCCCCCGAGTGGGAGAGGACACAGAACTCGTCGCCACCGAAACGTGCAATGAGGTCGTTGGGGCCACATGCAGAGGCCAGCTGCTCAGCAACGAACTTCAACACGATGTCGCCACCCTCGTGCCCCTGAGAGTCGTTGATGCCCTTGAAGTCGTCGATATCGCAGAACAGCACTGCGACAGGTTCGCGGTTGTTCAACGCCACGGTTAG
Organism: uncultured Acidimicrobiales bacterium; assembly: GCA_938038785.1. Classification (GTDB taxonomy): domain Bacteria; phylum Actinomycetota; class Acidimicrobiia; order Acidimicrobiales; family SHLQ01; genus SHLQ01. The sequence goes on along the minus strand of CALHTB010000071.1, from coordinate 44,005 downwards.
CTCTTCGACAAGTCGGGCACGGTTCGCCAGGCCCGTCAGCGGGTCATGGGTCGCCCGGTGCTGCAATGTGGCCGCGGACTGTGTGCGGAGTCCCTCTTCGGCTTCGAGCCGGTCATCGATGCCCTGCAACGCTCGGGCCAATACGCCGACCTCGTCGTCGCTTGAATCTGCAAGCGGGGTGGTCAGGCGGTCGCGGCTCAGCTCGTCGGCGGCAGTGGTGAGTCGGCGCAAGCGGTTTCGCAACATCGCAACAGGAATGAGCATCAACCCGCCTACCAACAAGAACGCTGGAACGAGCCAGATCGGCACGGTTGTTGCGCCCGCATCGCCCACATCAGTAGCTGAGATCACCACCCATTCGACCCCCGGCACCCGCTGCATCGAAACCACCGAACGCCTGCCGTTGATGAGCTGGCTGCCGGACTCGTAGTTGCCTTCACCATCGAGCACGTTTTCGATCAAGGTCGAGGTCACCCGATCGCGGGGCTGACCTACCGGTTGGTCGTTGCCGTGTCGGCTTGGTGTGAAGATCACCGGGTCACCGGCGGTGTTTCGTACGGCCAAGAGCGCTTCGGTGCTCGGCCCGATCCGGGACGTGCTGATGCTCTCCAAAATCGTGGCGGCGTCATAGGCGCCGATCAGCACTTGGTCGGCGGTCGTATCGCCCTGTGGCATCGGCGTGCCAATGATGACACCGACCCGGCCGTTTAACCGGCTGGTCTTGCCGAAGGTTGTGTCCAACATCGACCGGTCGATCAGGTTTCTGGTGGCACGAAGCCGTGACGCCTCGCCCTCCGACGCGATTACTTCGGCTGCGATGAAACCCGAATCCTCGAGTGCCTTGACGATTGCGTTCTCTTCTCCGCCCGACGCCGCCGCGACCTCGACCGCGGACGCGGCCGCCATCAGCTCCCCTTCGATCGTCGCTGCAAGCGTGGCGGTCATTCCCCGCAGGCTGTCCTCGGTTCGCTCTTGAGCATCGTTGGCGTTGGCGCGTAAGAGCACGATCACGATGGTGATCAGCGTCAAAATCGCAATGGCGATAACCAATGCGAGGCGCCGTCCGACAGTCAGACGCACTGGGCTACTTCTTCGACGATTTCAGCTGGTCGTAGATTCGCTTGCAATCGGGGCAAACCGGGAAGTCGTCGGGCTTGCGGGTCGGAACCCACTTCTTGCCGCAGATCGCGCGCACGGGCGCACCCGTCACCGCACTTTCGGTGATCTTGGTCTTGCGCACGTAGTGCGCAAACTTGTCGTGGTCGCCGCCATCGGTTACCTCGGGGCGCGTCAGCGTGTCGCCCTCGACATCGGAGTTCAGAACTGGGGTTCGCTCAGTGCGCATACGTCGATGGTAGAACCCGAACGCTGGTCAAACGAACTGAACAGGTGTCACACCCGAATGAGGTCGACCTGGGCGGCCAGTTCGGCCACCACTGTTTCTAGTTCTTCACCGTGCTCGACGACTCGGTCGGCAACGACCGCTGATGGCTCGACGAACTGGTCGTGCATTGGTTTGACCGAGGTGGCGAACTGTTCGGTCACGCTGGCTTCTGAACGACCGCGTTCGACCATGTCACGCTCGAGGCGGCGGCTGAACCGAACGTCTTCTGGGCAACTCCGGAACACCTTGAAGTCGAAGCGTTCGACGAGCTCAGGGAATGCAAACAGCAAGATGCCGTCGGCAATGACGATGTCGCGGGCCGGCAGAATGAGAAGGTCGTCCAGCCGGCGGTGCGTGTTGAAGTCGTACACCGGGAGCGCCACGTCGAGCCCATTGGCCAGCCCATCGAGGTGATGGCCGAACATTTCGGCGTCGAGCGAGTCGGGGTGATCGAAGTTGACTGCGTTGCGCTCATCCATCGATAGACCGCGTAGGTCTTTGTAATACGCATCGAAGGGGAGGAGCGAGACCCGGTCTGGGCCGATTGCTGCAGCGAGCTCGTTCGCGAGGCGCGTTTTGCCCGAGCCGCTACCACCGGAGATACCAATGAGGAGTGCGTTCACAGGGGAAGACCGTACCGCGCGCCGTGGTCGACGACGGTACTGGCAGTGACAAATTTCCTGTGACAGTGCGCACGTTTAGCGAGCCCAGGTTCGCCGCTCACGATCACGGCAAGTAGATTCAGGCTCGATGACTGCGCAACACGAACTCATCTCTGCCGTCGAGGGCGACATCGAACGGCTCATGGCTGATCACATCGAGAAACGCCCGACCTGGTACGCGCACGACCTCATTTCGTGGGAAGACGGCCGAAGCTTCGTCGACGAACCGTGGGACGAATCGCAGTGCACGATAAGCCCCGAGGTGCGCGAGGCGCTCGTGCTCAACCTTCTTACCGAAGACAACTTGCCCTACTACCACTTCTCGATCGCGAGCCACTTCCCAGCTGACTCCCCGCTCGGTCGATGGACCCGGCGGTGGACTGCCGAAGAGAACCAGCACGCAATCGTCATTCGTGACTACTTGATGATCAGCCGCAATTGCGATCCGGTTGCGCTCGAAGACGACCGCATGGCCACCATCTCGAAAGGCTGGGATAGCCCATGGACCGACCCGGTCGACATCTTCGTCTACACGTCGGCCCAAGAGCTGGCCACCCGCGTCTCGCATCGCAACACCGGCGTGAAGGCCGATGATGAGAAGGCCTACGAGATCATGAAGCGTGTGGCCGCCGATGAGAACTACCACTACATCTTCTACAAGGGCATCGTGGCCGCCATGATGCAACACGACCCCTCGACGTGCATCTTGTCGATGAAGAAGGTCTACGAGAACTTCAACATGCCTGGCACCGTTGTGCCCCGGTTCCGCAAGCGCGCTGCCCACGCGGCGCGGGCCGAGATCTACGATCTGCGCATTCACGCCGAGAAGATCATCGCTCCCGTGCTGCGCGACTGGAAGATCGACAAGCTCGAAGGTCTGAGCTCCGAAGCCGATCAAGCTCGTTCGGACCTCATGGCGATGCCCGACATGTTGGTCGCCCGCGCCGAAAAGCTCGAAGCAAAAGCCGCCAAGCGCGCCAGCTAACCGTCTCGGTCTCCGGCGACTGCGCTCTCCCGCAGTGTGATCGGCCGATCCTCGGCCTTGGCTTCGCATCGCTTCGCTCGCTGCAGAAGTCGGCCTGCGGTCGTCCACTCACACAGCTCCGAACGCAGTCGTCTCGCTCGTAGCTAGCTGACGCTCTCGCTACGCCGAGGTGTTCTGCGGTGCCCGAGGTCTACGGACCGGTGATGAGGCTGATGAGTTCGTCTACTGCCTGGTCGGCAATGGCGTACATCTCTTCGTCGGTGCGGTCCTGGATTGGATGCTCGACGAACACCCGGGCTGCGTCGAACCCTAGGCGTTCAGCTTGAGCTTCGGCGGCGTCAACGAAAGGCATCGAGGCCACAAAAACGCCCGGGATGCCGCTGCGTTCGAGGTTGTTGATGTCGTGCACACTGCACGTCGTACAACTGCCTCAATCAGCTAGCGCCTCGATGACTGCATCACAGCGGGTTGCGATCTCGTGGCGCAGGTCGGCAGGCGCTGGCTTGGCAAACGTTGGCTTGGTGTAGCGAACCACCTTGACATCCAGGTCTTGCAAGCGGTTCTGCACCTGATCGAGAAACACATTGCCCCGAGGCTTCGAGATGTCGAGCAACGCCACCGTCAGCCCGGCGAGCGACTCTGGGCGAGCGACTCGCTCGCGCACCTGCGGTGTACTTTCATCGGTCGGGTCGAGCACAGCCAAGGTCATTTCACGATCTCCTTCGTTACGGGGACACTACCCATTGGGCCGCTCACCCATCCACCGATTACCGAGCTGAACAAACCGGCAGGGCCGCCGGCGTGCACGATGAGGATGCCGCCTTCGCGGAACTTAGGAAGCTGCGCTCCTTCGAACCCGAGGCCGGGTGGGATGCCCTCGCCGATGTTGTCGACTCCGCGGAGAATGTCATCAACCTCGATGTCGAGGTGGCTGCGGAGCTCGGTTTCGAACTGTTCTTTCGTCCAGCCAGCGTCGGTGAACCGGGCCATGTGTTCGGGGCACAAGGCCAGCACGGTGTCCATGCCGGTGATGCGCGGGTGCACGTTGCCTAACATGACGCTCGCAATCGACGCGGTAAGCGACTCGGGTGTTCTACTCATCTGATCGAAGACGATGCGCGGCGCCTCGCCGCAGAATGCCGTCACCGTGTTCGTCTCAGCATCAAAACCGCGCTCCTGGGCGAGGCTGGCCCACGGCGAACCCTCTTCATCCTCAGGGAAGCACAGGCCGAACTTGCCTGGCTGGCCGTGCGTCGACCGGTCGATCTCTCCCGGTCGCCCACCACCAATGTTTCGAACGCACAGCGCAACGGCGCGGCCAATCGTCATGTTCGCTCGGTTTCCCGGTCCGAAAACGTTCATGCCTGAGTTCATTTGCAGGTCGTGACGAATTGGACCGTTGACGATGAGAATCGGGCCAACACCCATGGTGGTAGCGAGCACGCCGTGCATGTTGAAGTCGTCGTTGCAGACGGCCTCTACGCCGGCAAGCACCACTGGTAGGTACTCCGGAGCGCACCCCGCCATGACTGCATTGATGGCCACTTTTTCGACCGAGGCCTCGACCAGGTTCGGGGGAATGATAGCGACGATGTCGTTGGGAGCGCGGCTCGTTCCGGCGAGCATCCGTTCAACTCGCTCGGGGGTTGGTGGAACGAGCGGAAGGCCGTCACTCCATCCGCGGTCGTACATCGCTTCGAATGGATCTTCGAGCTCGGCGAACTCCACGCGACGGCTGCTGGTACCCGCACCACCGAACTTGGCCGACAGTGAATCAGCCACATCGGGGTCGACGCTCATCGAGCCGCAACCCGGTCGCATCACAGGAAGGTCGGGTCCGAGTTCATCGACGTCGGTCAGCGCTTCCCACTGCTCACGGTGCCAGCCAAAAACCCGGTCGACTTCGACTCCGTCGGACCGCTTCATCAACGTCGGAACAGTTTCGATCTCGGCATGCCACGACATGGACAGGTCCGCATCATGCATCACATCGTCGAGCGCAGGAAAGGTTGGATCGTCCTGCGTGATGATCATCAGCGTCGGGTCGGCGGCCCGAAGCTGTTCGAGAACCGGCACAAGCATCTCGCACGTTGCACAGTCACGTTTGACGAAGGCAACAAGCCCATCTGTAACAAGACCATCAGTGGCGAGTTTGTTCATAGTCGACTCTTGCACTTCCCTGCGCAAACGGCCAACGTCACACCCCACCAGTACTGTCGCCAACACTGAGTTCTCGGGAGTCTGATCATGCGTAACGCATGATCAGACTCCCCAGATTCCCAAAGGCACTTCCCCCGCCGCACACTTTCAGACAGGGAAAGCCAGTGGATCCATTTCTCAGCTACCTCGCCGACCATCACGGCGTATTCACCAGAGCGGAAGCCTCAACATTCGGCATCACGGACAACGTTCTCTCGGGCATGCTTCGCCGAGGCGAGATCGTCAGAACGCACCCCAGCACCTATCGAATGGCATCGAACCCGCGCACGTGGCACGCGCAGCTCCGCAGTGCGTCTTTGTCGGCGCGTGGTGTTGCCAGCCATCGAGCGGCTGCCGCCTTGTGGGGAATCGACGGCTTTCCGCGAGCGCTCGTGGAAGTGACCATCGAGCATGGTCGGAGGGTGGTGATACCCGGGGTGAAACTTCACCGCTCGACCCAGTTCGCGCTCCGCGGTGAGGTTGAGATCGATGGCATCCCGGTCACCGGGTGCGCTCGTACGATTCTTGATGTCGCCGCTGTGGTCGGTCCGCGGCGACTCGATCAGGCGGTCGATGCCGTGCTCAGGCAGAAGCTCCTTACATGGCCCGATCTCTACGATGTGCTTGTACGGCACTCGGTGCAAGGGCGAACTGGATGCGGCAAACTACGCCGCCTGCTCGACGTGCGCTTCGGTGATACCGCGATTCCTGATAGCCGGTGGAACCGGATGGTTGCCGACCTCCTCGTCGACGCGGGTCTGCCCGCTCCGAAGTTCGAGCACGAAATCCGAACTTCATCCGGCGCGTTTATCGGCAGGGTTGACCTGGCTTTTCCAGGGCGCCGGATCGCTATCGAACTCGACAGCGCCCGTTGGCACCTGAACAGCGCGTCCTTCGCAAGGGATCCGCGCCGAAAGAACAAACTCATAGTCGAAGGATGGACCGTCCTTACGTTCACGTGGTCTGACTACGTCGATCATCCTGCCGAGCTCGTTGCGACCGTCGCCCAAGCACTCCACATATCGTGATCTAGGGAGTCTGATCATGCGCACAGCATGACCAGACTCCCGAGATTCCTTAGAGCTCGTTGAGGGTGTCTTCGATGCCCTTGTGGAAGGTGGGGTACGCGAAGATCATCGAACGGATCGTCGGGATCGGGATCTGTGCGTGGACCGCCAGCGACAACAGTCCAAGCACTTCGCCGCCGTGCGGGCCAACGGAGGTCGCGCCGACGAGGATGTCACGGTCGGTGTCGACCACGAGTTTGATGAAACCTTCGTTGCCGGACTGATGCAACCATCCACGAGCCGTGTGGCCAACCAACTTGAATGCCGTCTTCACGTTGAGCCCAGCTTCTTTCGCTTCGGCCTCTGTAATGCCAACAGCGCCAACCTCGGGGTCGGTGAAGGTAACCGCACTAAGCGCATCGAGGTTTAGCGGTTCGACGTCGTTGCCGAGGATGTGAGCTGCTGCGACGTCAGCCTGGCGAGTGCCGAGGTGGGTGAACATGCCCTCGCCCGCAATATCGCCGACCGCCCACAGGCCGTCTTGCACCTGCATGTTGTCGTCGGTGTCGAGAAACATCGCGGCGTCATCAACGCCGATCGAAGCAACACCGAGCTCCTTGAGGAACGTCTGGCGCCCGGTGGCAACAAGAAGCTTGTCGCCGGTGACGACCGTGCCGTCGGCCAGCGTGACCGTGAAGCTGCCGCCGTCGTGGGACACCTCGGAAGCAAACTGGCCGACGTGTACCTCGATGCCCTCGGCACGAAAGACTTCGGCCAGAACGTCGCCAGCTTCAGGTTCGTTGCGGGGGAGAAGGCGGTCGGTGCCTTCGATGAACTTCACCTGCACACCGAAGCGGCTCATCACCTGGCCGAGCTCGGCGCCGATGGCACCGCCGCCGAGCACGATGAGCGAACCGGGGAGGTCTTCGTTTTCGATGATCTCGTGGTTGGTCCAATACGGAGTGTCGGCCAGTCCAGGAATTGGCGGCACGGCGGCGAGGGTGCCGGTGGCGACCACGATGCCCTTAGATGCGACGTAGGTATCGTCGCCGACGGCCACGGTGTTCGGCCCAGTGATGACGCCGCGGCCTCGGACGAATGTGCCGCCTTTGCCAACGAAGCGGTCGACGGCCACGGTGTCATCCCACGTGTCGGTGGCTTGTTCGCGGATTCGGCGAGCGACTGGCGCCCAATTGGGGGTTGCGGTCGCGGTTCCAGCGAGCCCGTCGACGCGACCTGCCTCGGCGAGTGCGTTGGCGGCTCGGATCATCATCTTGGAGGGCACGCATCCCCAGTACGGGCATTCGCCGCCCACCAATGACGCCTCGATGCCGACGACGTTGAGGCCCGCTTCGCCGAGTTGTCCACCGACCGACTCGCCGGCCGGACCCATGCCGATGATGATTACGTCCGTGTGATGTTCAGCCATTGCTTGCTCCTGAGTTCATTTTGGTGAATTGGCAACGGTGATAAGCCGGTGAACAATCCCGAAGTTGAGGAATATGTGTGGTTGCGATCGAGTTGACGAGGCCTTCGCTGCCACGATGTCCGGTTCCGCGGATGTCGACCGGGAGTGTCGACGATATAGTGATCTCACCTGCGGGTGTAGTTCAACGGTAGAACCTCAGATTTCCAATCTGATGATGGGGTTTCGATTACCCCCACCCGCTCAAGCACAGGAGCCCGGGCCTCACGGTCCGGGCTTTTGCTCTTTTAGACGGCATGGCTCACACGCCTCAGTTACCCTCGCTGCACAAGCGCGAAGGTCCAATGGCGAAATTCTTTACCCCACGTACGGTCGACAATGCGGTCGAACCGGACGGGCCGTTCGACAGCCTGCCGTGCATGATTCCGGGGGCCTCGACACAGCGAGCGGTGCTGTTTCGTAGCGATGTCCTCGTGGTTGCGGTGCATCGGCTCGAGGTTTATCCCGACAGCTTCACGTTCACCGTTCGGGCTGAGGGTCGAGGGTTTGGCTTCGGGCGCTTTTCGATGCCGTTCACTCCATGGGTTGGATGGCCGCCTGAGGACTTGGGTGCGAACAAGTACGACCAGCCCGAAGACGTCTTGCGCATCGGCATCGAATTCAGTGATGGTCGGGCGTCGGAGTTCCTGATTCCTAACGACAGCGGGCCGGCGGTCGAACAGCAAGGGTGCTCCGGCTCGAGGGGCAGCTGCACGGGTGGGTTCTGGGTGCGCGAGCTTCCGCCGCCGGGGGAGTTCTCGATCTACACCGAGTGGCCGAGCATCGGAATTGACGAGTGTTCTGCGGCCTTCGATGCCGACGAGCTGGTCGAGCGGTCAAAAGAGGCCGAACTGCTGCTCGAATACCACAACTCACCCAAGACCTGAGCTCGCACGCGGCCATGTCGGTTTTCGCAAATCTCGACCGGAAGTGTCGAGGTGTGACAGTAGTCTTGAGACCCTGTGAATAGCACTCTTGAAACCCTCGAAGACAACAAAGTGAAGTTGTCCGTCACCATCGACGAGGCCGAGTTCGAGCCGAAGCTCGAAGCGGCCTACAAAGCGATCTCCAAAGAGGTCCGGATGCCGGGCTTCCGTCCTGGCAAGGTCCCGCGTAAACTGATCGAGCAACAGTACGGCCCCGAGATGGCTCGTGAAGAAGCGCTCCGTCAGTCGCTGCCCGAGTTCTATTCGAAGGCTGTCTATGACAACGACGTCGACGTCATTGCCGCACCCGAGATCGACATTACCGGCGGCCAAGCCGAAGGCGATGTGAGCTTCGACGCCGTCGTCGAGGTCCGCCCGGTCATCACCGTGTCAGGCCATGAGGGCCTTCGGGTCGAGATCCCGTCGCCGATGGTCACCGACGACGACCTCCAAGAGCGCCTCGACTCAATCCGGCGTCAACACGCCGAGCTTGGCGTCGTCGACCGCGCTGCGAAAGACGACGACCACGTCACCATCGACATCAACGCAAAGATCGACGACGAAGAAATCCCAGGCCTCACCACTACCGACTACGACTACGTCGTGGGAACCAAGGCAGTGGGCATCGAGGAGATCGACGAGAACCTCCGCGGGGCCAGCGCCGGCGACGAGCTCACGTTCTCTGCCGAGCATCCCGACGAGACCCAAGACTCGACCATCGATTTCATCATCACCGTCAAGGACGTCCAAGAGTCTGTCCTGCCCGAGACCACCGACGAGTTCGCCGCTGAAGCCAGCGAGTTTGAAACGATGGACGAGCTTCGCGACGACCTCATGCACCGCCTCGAAGACGTCAAGCGTTCCCAGGCTGCCCAGGCCCTCGACGAAGAGACCGGCAACGCACTCGCCGCTCTCGTCACCGACGACATCTCCGAAGCGTTGCTCGAAGATGAGATGGAGAACCGCGCTCAAGACATGGGTATGCGCCTGCAAGCTCAAGGAATCCAGCTCGAGCAGTACCTCCAAATCACCGGCACCACGCCCGAGATGTTCCGTGAGCAGCTCCGCGAGCAGGCCGAGGTCAGCGCACGGGTCGATCTGGCGCTCCGAGCCATTGCCGAGTCCGAGAACATCGAGGTCAGTGATGACGAGCTCGACGAAGAACTTCGAGTTCTCGCCACGCAGCTCGATCAGCCGCTCGAGACAATTCGGGAACAATTGGACGCTGCTGGCCGTTTGAAGGCCATACGATCCGATATGCGGATGCGTGCCGCACTTCAATGGGTTACAGATCGCGCCGAAATTGTCGATGAGAACGGCAATGCGGTAGATCGTGACCTTTTGGAGCACGACCACGACCACGACCACGACGAACATGCTGGCCACGACCACGGGTCAGAGGAAGAGTAACCATGAGCATTCTGATTCCGAATGTCATCGAGAAGACCCCGCACGGCGAACGCGGCTCAGACATCTTCTCCCGCTTGCTGCGAGAGAACATCATCTTCCTCGGCACCCCGATCGACGACGTCGTCGCCAATGTCATCTCGGCGCAGTTGTTGCACCTCGAGGCAGAAAACCCCGATCGTGACATCAACATCTACATCAACTCACCCGGTGGCGACATCAACGCATTGTTCGCCATCTACGACACGATGCAGTACGTGAAGCCCGACATCACCACCATCTGCTTCGGTCAGGCCGCATCAGCTGCTGCCGTGCTGCTCTCTGCGGGCACCCCGGGCAAGCGGCTGGCGCTTAAGCACAGCCGAATCCTCATCCACCAGCCGTACTCGGGCGCTCAAGGTCAGGTCTCCGATATCGAGATCGCAGCCAACGAGATCACCCGGATGAAGGAGTCCCTTGAGAACGTTCTGGCACATCACACCGGCCAAACCGCCGAAAAGATCGCCAACGACACCGACCGAGATTTCGTAATGACCGCCGATGAAGCCAAGGAATATGGAATCATTGACGAAGTCATCGACAACCGTGACACGGTAGATACCTCAGGGCCCATTAAGGCCGTCGACTAGTCGACCGAAGTATCTACACGGCAACAACATTTCGATAGAGAATTTCGAACGGAGATCAGCGAGTGGCCAAATTTGGTGAAGGGGGCGAACTCCTCAAGTGCTCCTTCTGCGGGAAATCGCAAAAGCAGGTCAAGAAGCTGATCGCTGGTCCAGGTGTCTACATCTGCGACGAGTGCATCGACCTGTGTAACGAAATCATCGAAGAAGAGCTTGCCGAGGCAAGTGACGTCGACTTCGGTGATCTTCCGACTCCTGTCGAGATCCACGAGTTCCTCAACACCTACATCATTGGTCAGGAACACGCGAAGAAGATCCTCGCCGTAGCGGTCTACAACCACTACAAGCGTGTTGAGTTCGGTGCGACCCTCGATAATGAGGTCGAGCTGTCCAAGTCGAACATCTTGCTCGTCGGCCCAACCGGTTGCGGCAAGACGCTTCTGGCTCAGACGCTTGCCCGCATGCTCAACGTGCCCTTCGCTATTGCTGACGCAACTGCGTTGACCGAAGCCGGCTATGTCGGCGAAGACGTCGAGAACATCCTGCTCAAGCTGCTCCAGGCTGCTGAGTACGACGTGAAGAAGGCCGAAACCGGCATCATCTACAACGACGAGATCGACAAGGTCGCCCGCAAGAGCGAAAACCCGTCGATCACCCGTGACGTATCTGGCGAGGGTGTGCAGCAGGCGCTGCTGAAGATCCTCGAGGGCACCTCTGCTGCGGTTCCGCCACAGGGCGGCCGTAAGCATCCGCACCAGGAATTCATCCAGATCGACACCACCAACGTGCTGTTCATCTGCGGCGGCGCTTTCGCTGGTATCGAGAAGATCATCGATCAGCGCGAAGACCGCGGTGGTGTTGGCTTTGGCGCCAGCATCTCAAACCGTCAAGAACGTGACGATCTCGGCGATGTGCTCACCCGCATCCGCCCCGAAGACCTCATGAACTTCGGTCTTATCCCCGAGTTCATCGGCCGTCTGCCAGTCCTTGGCTCGGTCGGCAACCTGTACCGTGACGATCTTGTTCGAGTGCTCACCGAGCCAAAGAACGCGCTCATCAAGCAGTACAAGAAGTTCTTCGAATTCGAGAACGTCGAACTCGAGTTCACCGACGAGGCACTCGGCGCAGTCGCCGATCAGTCCCTCGCCCGCGGCGTTGGTGCTCGTGGCTTGCGTGCCGTCCTCGAAGAGGTACTGCTCGCCACCATGTACGACCTCCCAAGCCGCGAAGACGTCGGCAAGGTCGTCATCACCGAAGAGGTTGTCCTCGAAGGCGTGTTGCCAACGCTGCATCAGGTGAAGCCACCAAAGAAGGGCGACGAACGCCCAAGCCGCGCCGCAAGCTGATCTTCTGCCCGTCGGCGCTGCAGCTCACGGTACGGATTGAGCACGGCTCGCCTCAAGGTTCCGCATCGCTGCGCTCGCTACACCAAAGTCGGCTTCGCTCGCACTCCATCCATACCTCCGCCGCATCTCCGACTCACGGAGATCCCTTGCGGCAAGCCTTGGGTTCGTCGTGGTGAGGCCTCCGCCAGCTCTCCTGATGGCGTGCTACGACGGTCGCAGGAAGTCCGATTCGTCGTGGTAAAGCTGGCGTCTCTTCGCGTGTGTCAGCCATCACTGACCCGCTGAGGTACCTGGTACCTTTTGACGGTTTGGTACCACGTTCCTTTTTGTGGCTACGGCAAGAATTTCCCCGTATTCCGTGGGTTTTTCGCCCGGAACCTGGCACCTTTCCGCAAAAAGGTGCCAGGTTCCTTTAGGTTCCTTTGGGTCGTAAGGAGCGTGGTACCTCTAATCCGTGAGTGGGGAGAGGACGCGTTGGAGCTTTTGCGGGCTTCGGATTCTTGCCAGCGGATTGTTGCTTCTTTGGTGTTTCGGAGCTCGGCCATTTCGGCGTAGTCCATTTCGAGTAGGTCTCGCATAAGGACGAGCTCGACGGTGGCGTCGTCCACCTGTTCGGCAGCCTCCAGAATCGCCACGCGAGCACCGGTGACGACGCTTGGTGTTGAACCGGCGGCGACTTGCTCAGTTGGGGTGGACGAGGACCGACTGGCGGCGTTTGAGCCTGCGGTAGCGGTCGATCGACGCGTTCGTGCAGATGGGGTAGAGCCAGGTGGTGAACTTTGAGAGGGTCCGCATAGGTGCCAGGTACCTTTCGGCGGTTTGGTACCAGGTTCCTTTGGGTCGAAAGGAGCGTGGTACGCCTAGCGGCGAGACGCACTGCTGCGGTGTATAGGTGCTGCACGTGGGTTGACGGTTCTAGGCTTCGCGCATGAGCTTTACTGAGGCACTTCGGTACCTGGACCAACACATCAACCTCGAAGCCCGCGCTGGCTACTTCGAGGACCTGTCGCTGAACTCGATGGAACGGCTGATGGAACTGTCTGGCGATCCGCACCGTGCGTTTCGATCCATTCACATCACCGGCACCAACGGCAAGGGGTCGACCGCAACGATGATCGCTCGTCTGTTGCAGGCCCAGGGTCTGCGAGTGGGGCGCTATTCGAGTCCGCACCTCGACTCGATCACCGAACGTATCGAGATCGATGGCGAGCCGGTCAGCCGCGAGGTTTTTGCCGAAGAAGTGCTTGCCCTTCGTGGCGTAGCCGAAATGTCGGAGTATCCGGCCAGTTACTTCGAGCTCCTCACCGCAGCCGCCTACCGCATTTTCGCGGTCGAAGGAGTCGAGGTCGCCGTGGTCGAAGTTGGTGTGCTCGGGCGATTCGATGCCACCAATGTCATCGATGCTGACGTGGCGATCGTGACCAACATCGGCAAAGACCACACCGACGGCGAAGGTGACTGGCGCCGCAACATCGCAGGGGAGAAGGTCGGGATTGCCAAGCCGACGTCAACTCTCATCGTGGGCGAAACCGACCCGGAACTGCTCGACATCTTCGAAGGGGAGGGTGCTGCGTCGGTGCTGCTGGCTGGACGCGAATTCGAGCTGCTGTCCGACCAACCTGCCGTCGGTGGACGCCTAGTCGACGTCCGAACGGCCAAGGGCCTCTACGAAGACATCTTCGTCGCTGTCCATGGTGCCCACCAAGCCATAAACGCAAGCGTGGCTCTCACCGCCACCGAGGCGTTCTTCGAGGCCGCACTCGCTGACGATGTCGTGGCTGAGGCCTTTGGCGAGCTTGAGTTGCCCGGGCGCGTCGAAGTTATCGGAAAGGAACCGACCGTGGTTCTCGACGGAGCCCACAACCCCCAGGCCGCGATGGCCCTTGAGCAGACGCTGACTACTGCGTTCGGCGGAGCAAGTCCTCGGGTCTTTGTGCTCGCAACCACCAAGCCCCGCGACCCGGCCGATTTCATCGCAGACGTCGGGATTGGCGCAGGCGACTACGTCATTGGTACGCCCGTGAACTCGCCGCGCTCAGTTGACCCTCAACAAATCGCTGACGCCGCCGCAGCCGTCGGTGCGACCGCCGAGGCCTCGGGCGACATCGAAGACGCTCTTGAACGTGCCAAAGTGCTGGCGGGTATAGAGGGCATCGTCATCGTTACCGGCTCGCTCTATGCCGTAGGCGAAGCCCGAAGCGAACTGGTGTAGTCGGTTACTCGGGTTTGGCGGTGACGAAAACCGGGATGTGGCGGTCGCCGGCCTTGATCTTGTACTCGGCGTACGGTGCGTAGACCTCGACGGCTCGGTCCCACCAGGTGTCGTACTCATCGCCCTCGATCTGGCGAACGGTTGTCTCGTAGGGCTCGGGGCCGTCCTGCATCATGATTCGTGGGTTGGCCTCGAGGTTGTAGAACCAACCCGGGTGCTTCGGTGCTCCACCCTTCGACGCGACAAGGGCGTACTCGCCCTCATGTTCGACTCGCATAAGTGGCACCTTGCGGACCTTCCCGCTCTTGCGTCCCACCGTGGTGAACACGATGATCGGGATGCCGGTCTCGCGAAGGGTGTTCGCCTTGGTGCCACCCGATGCCTCGTACTCGGCTACCTGTTCGGCCACCCAGTCCCACGTGCTTGGTTCGTACTCTCCAGAGAAGCTCATGGGCTAACCCTACTTCGAACGCCCCAATCGAACCCCAGATGTCAGTTTGGCTCAGGCTAATCGCCAAAGCGGCGCTAGATTTACGGCCATGAATCGCACTTTCGTACTTTGCAAGCCAGACGCCGTAGAGCGTGGACTCGTTGGCCGGATCGTCAGCCGCTTTGAGGACAAGGGCCTCAAGATCGTTGCTGCCGATCTTCGCACCGCAGACAGCGCCACCCTCGACGAGCACTACGCCGAGCATGTCGAGAAGGGTTTCTACCCAGATCTCAAAGCGTTCATGAGCCGCGGCCCGGTCATGGCGATGGTCCTCGAAGGTCCCGACGACACCTACGCCATCGTCCGTTCGATGATGGGTGCGACCAACCCGGCCGAGTCACCCTCGGGCACCATCCGGGGCGACTTTGGCACTGAGATGACCGAGAATCTAGTCCATGGATCCGACAGCAATGAGTCCGCTGCTCGAGAAATCGGCATCTGGTTCCCAGCCCTCTAAACACTCCCTGTGTGCGGGTGAATACATAGAGTGTTTCCCGTTTTGCAACTGGGTTACAAAGTTGAATAGAGTGCCCTTTGGAGTACGGGCCCGGAGCTACCGGTGCCGTGTCGAATCTGGAGCAGCATGGCCCAGCGAGGCTTTAGTTCTTTTTCCAACTTTGGTTCTATTTCGGGCCGAGATATGGCCGTCGACCTCGGGACCGCCAACACCCTGGTTTACGTTCGTGGCGAGGGCATCGTTCTCAACGAACCGTCGGTCGTTGCCGTCAACGTGCACACCGGTGAGCCACTCGCCGTCGGCGCCGAGGCCAAGCGCATGATTGGGCGCACGCCCGCACACATCCAGGCCGTCCGTCCGCTCAAAGACGGCGTCATTGCCGACTTCGACATTTGCGAGAAGATGCTCCGTTACTTCATCGAGCGCGTGCACCCTCGCAAGTGGGCTCGTCCTCGCATGGTTATCTGTGTTCCATCGGGCATCACCGGGGTCGAGCAACGAGCCGTCCAAGAAGCTGCTGAGTTCGCTGGCGCTCGCCGCCCAGCCATGATCATCGAAGAGCCAATGGCCGCAGCAATCGGCGCTGGCCTACCCGTGCACGAACCGACCGGTTCGATGATCGTCGACATCGGCGGCGGCACCACTGAGGTCGCCGTCATTTCGCTCGGCGGAGTTGTTGCCAGCCAGTCGGTTCGGGTCGGTGGCGATGGCCTCGACGATTCGATCGTGCAGTACACCAAGAAAGAGCACAGCATCGCTATTGGAGATCGCACCGCAGAAGAGATCAAGAAGGCGCTCGGCTCGGCGTGGCCCCTCGAGCGCGAACTGCAAGCCGAAATTCGCGGACGCGACCTCGTCACCGGCCTTCCAAAGACCATCACGATCACCAGCCTGCAAATTCGTGAAGCACTCGCCGAACCCGTCGCCGCAATCTGTGATGCGGTCAAGATGACGCTCGACCAGACACCTCCAGAGCTCGCCGCCGACATCATGGAACGCGGTGTATGTCTGGCCGGTGGCGGCGCACTACTACACGGCCTCGAGCCTCGACTCAGCGACGAGACCGGCATGCCGGTCTTTGTCGCCGACAACCCGCTCGATGCTGTCGCCCTCGGTTCGGGCATGAGCCTCGACTCCATGAACACCAACGTGTTCAGCTCACAGACCATCTAAGGCATCGAGACGGTAGCTCATGGTCGCCCCTCAACAATCGGGGCGTCGCCGCGTCACGTTGGGGTTGATCTTCCTCGCGTCTGCGACGCTCATCACCCTCGACTTCCAAAGCTTCGGTCCACTTGGAACTATCCAAACCGGTGCCCGCGAAGTCGTCGCGCCGATTCGCGACGGTGCCGAGCGCATCGCCTCGCCGATCACGGGATTGTGGGAAGGCGCCACTCAATACGACGAAGTAGTCGCCGAGAACGATGAGCTTCGAGCCGAAATCGACCGGCTTCGAGGCGAGATTGTGCAGAGCGGGGTCGACCGCGCCGACTACGAGGACCTACTTGCGCTCAACGGACGGGAAGCGCCCGCCGGGTATCCGCTGTTGCTAGCCAAAGTTCGAACCGGAGAGGTCGGCAACTTCACCACCGGCATCGTCGAGATCGACGTCGGCACCACCGACGGGGTGCAGAAAGACATGGCAGTCGTCACAGCAGCCGGGGTCGTCGGACGAGTCGAAACCGCCGATCGCAACGGCGCCACCGTTCGCCTCGTATCGAGCGAAGAGTTCGTCATGGGCGTGGAGGTCGCAGGCGAAGTTGGCCTAGCTCGCGGCACCGGTTCGCCTCGGATACTCGACATTCCCCAGGGCATCGGCACGCGTGCCGAGATAGCGGTAGGCGACTCGGTTACTACCGCGACTTCGGACAGAACACTTTTTCCGCCCAACCTGGTCATCGGCACGGTCGTGAACACGACCAATAACGAGGAAGCCTCGAACCAGGTGCTCAAAGTAGAGCTGGCTGCGGACCCGAGGGACCTTCGGTTCGTCAATGTCGTCCTCGTGGCACCGGGCGCCGAAGTGGAAGACGCTCCCGAGGGAGTCCGTCGATGATTCGTGCGAAGACCCTCGTCGTGCTGTTTGTGCTGTGGGTATTTCAGGTTTCGCTGTTTGCCCATCTACGGCCGTTCGGGGTTTCGGCTGACCTGTTGCTAGTCGCCGCTCTCGTCGGCGGCATCGCCGGCGGTGGGCAATTC
Source organism: uncultured Acidimicrobiales bacterium (assembly GCA_938038785.1). Lineage (GTDB taxonomy): Bacteria > Actinomycetota > Acidimicrobiia > Acidimicrobiales > SHLQ01 > SHLQ01. The sequence goes on along the minus strand of CALHTB010000071.1, from coordinate 26,640 downwards.
GGTGCCCGAAACGGCTTTGCTGCAGGCCTGCTGCTCGATCTTGTCATTCCGGGTCCGTTTGGCCTGGCCGCAGGCGTGTACGGGACCTTTGGCTACCTGACAGGTGGCTTCTCTCGAACGGTCGATTCCGACGACCCTAGGGTACTGCCAACGCTCATTGGCGTTGCTGCGTTCTTTGCCACGCTGAGCTACGGACTTGCTCTTGGTGTCCTTGGTTCCGAGCAGTTCGTCGAGTGGGGGTTGGTGTGGAAGTCAATCGCCGTGGCGATCTACTCGGTGCCGCTGGCGCTGGGGGTTCGGTCGCTCTACGGCTGGGCACTCCTCGACCCCACAGCACCGCGTACCGAAGCGACCCGAAGCATGGTGAACTAATGGCGATGCCCGGGCACACTGCTGCGATGAAGGAACTCGACTGATGGAAGACAACAGTCGCGTCCGCTTACGTGTCCTAGGTGTCATTGCCGTATCGCTGTTCCTTGCGCTCTTTGGGCGGCTCTGGTTTCTGCAGGCGCTCGAGTCCGAACGCTTCGAGGTGCGCGCCGAAAGTAACATCACTCGATCGCTTCGAACCCAAGCTCCTCGCGGCCAGATCCTCGATCGCAACGGACGAGTCCTGGTGGAGAATCGCCTGTCGACGATCATCGCTATCAACCGCGATGCCCACCTCCAGCAACTTCGTCAGCTCGATGCGGGCCTGCCGTCGTCGGAGAAACGTTTCGATTCGTCCGAAAAGCGTGCGGAATTTCGGGCCGAGATGTTTGGCGACCTCGCCCGCGAACTCTCCCAGGCTGGCCAGCTCACGAAAGTTGCGGACCTCGAAGCGGCATTCGACGATCGGTCCTTCACTGCATTCGACGACATCCCAATCGCCCGAGACGTCGACGAAGAGCTACTCGTGTTTATCGGTGAACGCCCTGATCGTTTCCCCGGGGTTACCGTCGACCAAGACCTCGTGCGCAGCTACCCATTTGGCGATAAAGCCGCCCACCTCCTCGGATACGTCGGATCGATTACTGGCGGCGAACTCGCCGACAAGGCCGACCTCTACAAGATCGACGACCCCGACAGCGAGGACCCAGCAATACGCATCGAAGACCCAAACGGCAAGCAATACCGACGAAACGACGAGATTGGTAAGCAGGGCATCGAGGACTTCTTCGAGGACGACCTTCGTGGCATTCCGGGCACGCGCGAAATCCTGGTCGATAACGTCGGCAACCTGGTAGAAACCGTCAGCGAAACCAACCCCGTCCGCGGCTCTGACGTGCACCTGACCATCGATATCGACCTGCAAATCAAGCTTGAATTTGAGCTCAAGCGGGCCCTTGATCGATCACGGGCAGTCGAAGTGCTCCAAGACGAAGAACCATTCCGCGCCCCGGCGGGCGCAGCGGTGATCCTCGACCCGCAAAACGGTGACATCTTGGCCATGGCGTCGTACCCAACGTTTGACCCGGGCGACTTCATCGACGGCATCAGCCAAACCCAGTTCGACAAGCTGAGCGACCCGCTTGCCCATCAACCGCTGCTCAACCGGGCCGTGTCGGAGATCTATCCAGCCGCCTCGACGTTTAAGCCGTTCACCGCCATCGCCGCCGAGGTGTTCGACGTCTTTGGTTGGCAGTACATCGATGACTGGAACGTGCCCATCTCCGACCCTGGCTTTTGGGATCTGAAATCCTGCAACATCGACTTCACCGGCGATGTCGAAGGCGCACGAGCGAGCGGTTGTCGCAAGATCAACGCTGGTGGAGCGTCGATGGAGGGAGTCGACCTTCGACATTCGCTGTCGTTCTCCTCCGACACTTACTACTACCGGATCGGCGAGGCCTTCTGGATCGCCGGCGCGAATACCATCGACCCTGAAGGCATCCAAAAGGTTGCTCGGGACTTCGGGTTTGGCGCCGAGACGGGAGTGCAGCTACCAAACGAGAAGGGTGGGTTGATGCCAACTGCCGAGCAATTCCGGGCTCGGCATCTTGCAAACCCCGAGGCGTTCCCGCGGGGCGATTGGGGCCCTGGCGACAACACCGACCTTTCCATTGGTCAGGGCCAGGTGGCGGTAACTCCATTGCAGCTGGCGAACTCGTACGCTGCTCTTGCCAACGGCGGCACGGTGTACTCTCCGAACGTGGTTTCCAGTGTCGTGCCGCCCAACGAGGAGGGTGAGGGCATTACCTTTGGCCCTCGAATCTTGCGCCAGGCGGAGATTCCCGAGTCGATCGAGCAAGAGATTCTCGACGGTCTGCTCGGCGTGACGATGTTGCCCAAACCGAACCTTGAGCAACCGAGCGGAACTGGCTTTGACGCCTTCAACGAGGGCCCAGGGTCAAACGATTGGGTGGGTGGCGAGCAGCTCGATCTCGTCAACTGGCCGGTCGCAGGAAAGACCGGAACAGCCGAGGTCCTTGGCCGAGCGGATAACTCGATGTTCGTTGGATTTGGCCCAAGTGGATCGCCTCGCTTCGGCACGTCCATCAACGAGCCCGAGTACGTTGTTGCCGTAGTGCTCGAAGAGGCGGGCTTCGGTTCGAAGCACGCCGCGCCAATGGTCGCTCGGATCTTCAAGGCCATCTCTGAGAACGACATCGACAAGGCCCTCACCCAAGACGAGATCGACACGATCTACGGCGTCGACAACATCACCGACCTTGAACTCGCCGTCGCCGAAACTGAAGGCGGCGACCAGTGACAACGTTCCGTCCACCACCGAGCGGCTACAACGACCGCAACATCGACGGACCGATCTGGCTGCGGCTCGACGCCTCGATCATCTTGCTGGCAATCGGCCTGGTGTGTATCGGAACCACCGTGGTGTATTCGGCGACCCGGGGTGTCCTCACCGATGAAGACATCGCGAACACTTCGGTGTTGAAGAAGCAGTTGGTCTTTGTCGGCGTTGGTGGCTTCCTTGCGGCGGTCACCACGGCGGTTGACTACCGTCGCGCTCGTCCGTCCGTGCCACTTATCTATGTGGCGGCTACGGTCAGCCTGATCGGCCTATTCTTCTTCGGAACCGACCTCAATACGTTCGCTACGTCGTGGTATTCGTTCGGATTCATCACGATTCAGCCATCAGAATTCGCCAAGCTCGCCCTCATACTGGCGTTGGCTGCGTGGTTCAGTTCCGTGCAATCACGCGATGGCCTGCAATTCGTCAACGTGATGATGGGGCTCGCGATGGCTGGCCTCTTTGCGGTCCTTGTCCTCTTGCAACCCGACTTCGGGACCGTCATGGTCTACGCCGCCATCGTGGCTGGGATCGTTGTTGTTGCCGGTGTTGCGATGCGTCATGTTGCGGCAGTTCTTCTGATGGTTGGCGCTGCCATCGCGCTGATGATTCAACAGGGTTACCTGCTCGAAGCGCAGCTCAACCGGTTCACCTCGTTCGTAGATCCCGAGAATGCAGCTCGCTACAACGTGAATCAAAGCGAGATCGCAATCGGCAACGGAGGCTTGCGTGGCAAGGGCCTCTTCCAGGGCACGCAGAACAACAACTCGCTCGTACCCGAGAAAGAGTCCGACTTCATTTTCAGTGTGCTCGGCGAAGAGTTCGGCTTCATCGGGGGAGCGGTGCTCCTTGTGTTGTTCGGTCTGTTATTGCTTCGCATCTGGCGAGTGGCTCACCTCGCTGAGGACGAATATGGCCGCCTCATCTGCGTCGGTGTGTTTTCGATGTTTCTGTTCCAGGCATTCCAGAGCATCGGCATGAACATGGGAATCATGCCAGTGACCGGCATCCCGCTGCCGCTCATCAGCGCAGGCGGATCATCAATGTTCACAAGCCTGATGGCCCTTGGCCTCGTAGAAAACGTTCACGCCCACCGCCTCAGATAGCGCACTCCAATCGCGAATCTGTGGAGTCTGCTGTTCGATATTCGGTCATCAGACTCCACAGATTCGTCATTGACTATCTGCAGATCGTCTGACGCAAGCCGATACAGTGAGTATGAACCAAGGGCGTTTCTAGCGTCCAGCAAAGGTGTCAATGAACTCCAGCGGTCTGACAACCCAGAAGCAGCACGCCACGTTTGGCACAGCTTCAACGTCTCCGCTCGGTGATCGCTCTACGTCTCTACAGCGCATGTCCCAACAACACATGTCTCGACAGCACAGGGATCATCAAACCACATCACAAGATTTTGCACGTCCCCTGCAAACAGCGCCCAGCTTGGCCGTTGCAGTGCGTGCTGCGCATCCACGAATGGATGCGTCATGAGAAGGGAAATCCATGTCCGACGAAACTCAGGCGTCCAACCGCCAAGGGGGCGGCCACGCCGCTCCTGATCGCTCAGCGGTCAACGAATCTGACGGTTCTGCCGCCACACAATCTCGAAAGCCAAAGATCGGCGACAGCCGACCTGCGCCCGTATCCCCGAACCAATCCAATGGTGACGGAAACAACAGGGGCGAAGGTGCCAGCAACAACAATGGCGGTGGTGGTGGACGCCGCCGTCGCCGTGGCGGCGGCGGAAACAAGAACAACGGCGACGGTGGAAGCCGCGGAAACAACAATGGCGGCCAAGGCCGGAACCAGAACGATCAGGACGGGCAGAAGTCCGGCGGCGAAGGTGGCGGACAAAAGCGTCGGCGCCGTCGTGGTGGGCGCGGTCGCGGTGGAGGAAATGGCGGAGGCAACGGTGGCGGGAACAACAACCCAACTCCAGTAACCGCTCTCACCGGAGACGCCGTCGAACTCGACGAAGAGACGATGGCACTTCGCAAAGGCCGCGAGCGCAAGGGTAAGCCTGCAGGTCGCTACCTCATGTGCGTATCCAAGCGAGACGAAGCTACGCAGATTGCGGTGCTCGAAGGTCGAACCTTGATCGAGCACTACGTGTCGTTCCCCGCCGACGATGTCTCCCAGATCCACGGAAACATCTACATGGGCAAGGTGCAGAACGTCCTTCCGGGTATGGAAGCAGCGTTCGTCGACATCACCACGCCGAAGAACGCCGTGCTCTATCGCGGAGATGTGCAGGCGCCAGGCAGTGGCAACCGCAGCACCAAGATCGAACAGCTCCTTCGAGCCAAGCAGATGATCCTCTGCCAGGTCACCAAGAACCCGATTGCGCATAAGGGCGCTCGCCTCACCCAGGAAGTCTCATTGCCTGGCCGCTTCGTCGTGCTTGTTCCCAACAGTGACACCTACGGAATCTCGAAGCGTCTGCCGGACAAGGAACGTAAGCGTCTTCGCAAGATCCTCGACCGGGTCAAGCCAAAGGGTGCTGGCATCATCGTGCGCACCGCGGCCGAGAACGTCACCGAAGACGAGATCGTCAACGACGTTCAGCGCCTCGCTAACCAGTGGGAAGCAATCGAGAAGCTCGCCAAGGACAGCAACGGCCCGGCGCTGTTGTACCGGGAGCCAGAGATGGCTGTGCGTGTCATCCGCGAAGAATTCAACAAGGACTATCGCGGCATCGTGATTGACGATCGCGAGCTCTACGAAGACGTTAAGGGCTACGTCGAATCGATTACGCCTGCCCTCGCTGACCGCGTCGAGTACTACGACCGCAACGCCGAGGCAATGTCGCTGTTCGAACGTCACCACGTCGCTGAGCAGCTTCGCAAGGCCGTCGACACGAAGGTGTGGTTGCCATCGGGTGGGTCGCTCATTATCGAACAGACCGAAGCGCTGACCGTGATCGATGTGAACACCGGCAAGAACGTCGGCAAGTCGAGCCTCGAAGAGACGGTCTACCGCAACAACCTCGAAGCCGCCCGAGAGGTCGCCCGCCAACTTCGGTTGCGCGACGTCGGCGGCATTATCGTGATCGACTTTGTCGACATGGAGGTCAAGAAGAACCGTGACGAGGTCGTCCGGGTCTTCCGCGAAGCGCTCGCTCAAGACAAGACACGTACCCAGGTGTTCGAGATCAGCGAGCTCGGCCTCGTCGAGATGACGCGCAAGCGCATCGGTGAAGGCCTAGTCGAGTCGCTGTCCAAGACCTGCGAAACCTGTGAAGGCCCCGGTCACATTCTTGAAGACCACCTGATCGAGATCTGATCCCAAAGGGCAACACATGGCAGACACCTCGACCGATGTAGCTGCCGAGGCATCCGCGTGGGTTGCCGCAAACTGGAACCCTGACCTTGCGGTTGGGGAGTGGTGGCAGCTGCTCGCCGATGCCGGGTACAGCCACCCAACACTCCCAGAAGCCGCGGGCGGGCGAGGCTTCGGCCGCCGCGAGACAAGCATGGTTCGCCAGGCGATCTCCGACGCCGGCGCCATGGGCCCGCCGACCGGACTCGGCATGATGTTGGCCGCCCCAACCATTGCCAAGCACGGCTCGCCTGATCAGATCGAACGGTTCATCAAACCGATCCTCAACGGCGTCGACGCCTGGTGTCAACTCTTCTCCGAGCCCAACGCAGGCTCAGACCTCGCAAGTTTGCAGACGTCCGCCGTGCTTGATGGCGATGAGTACACCGTGAACGGTCAGAAGGCATGGACGTCGGGCGGCAAGATTGCCGACAAAGGGATGCTGATCGCCCGAACCGACCCGGCGCTGCCAAAGCATCGTGGGATTGGCTGGTTTGCCTTTGACATGCACCAGGCTGGAGTCGACGTTCGGCCGCTAACCGAAATGACCGGTCGCGCCATCTTCAATGAGGTGTTTATCGACAATGCCCGGGTTGCTGCTGGCGACCTCATCGGCGAGGACGGCAACGGCTGGCGGGTCGCCAGTGACACGTTGATGTTCGAACGCATCAGTCTCGGAGCTAGCCCGGTCCCACTCAACAGTTGTTCGCCTGGGTCGATTGCCGCCAACCTCGAGAAGCGGGCGGGCGACATGGTTACCCGTCGCCGCAGCGGCGAAGCCGGAGTGCCTCAGCCGAACCTCGCAATGTGGAACCGGCTGGTCGAACAAGCGCGTGAACGCGGTCTGCTCGAACGGCCGCTAGTCCGCGAGCAGTTCGTTCGCTTCTACGAGCTCGCCGAGGTCAACCGTCTCCAAGCGCTTCGTGGCCGCACAAAGGGCGCATCGATGGCGTCGCCGAATATCTCGAAGCTCATGATGAGCGAGCTCTTTCGCCAAGGTCGAGAGCTCGGCGCAACCGTCTATGGCATGGACGCCACGCTGAACTCTGATGAGGGCCTCGAGGGGCTCATCCAAGAGCTGATCATGTTCTCGCCTGGCCCCGCCATTTACGGCGGTACCGACCAGGTGCAGCGCAACATCATTGGCGAGCGCGGCCTTGGGTTACCCCGCGAGCCAGGACCCGGCAAAGAGACGCCGTTTAACGAACTGCCAAAGAACTAGTTCGTTGCGCTGCTAGGAGAGCTGGGGCTACTCGGCGAGTTGGGCTTCGAGCGCTTGGACTCGGTTCTGTCGGCGCTGACGGCGATTGCTCGCAAGTGTCTGCACATCAGTTGGTTGCTCGGCTGCGACCGTTCGCGCGGTCTGTCGCCGTGAAATGGTCCATCGAGGTTGATCCCACTCGTTGTGAGAATCCTGGATTGAAATTGCTGCCACTGTGTCTCCCGCTCGTTTGTTCTTTCCATCCTGCCACTTTGCGTGTAAACGGGGAAGAGTAAAGATATGTCAGTTCGATGTCAGTCGCGCGGAAAGTGTCGAAACTGGCGAATCTATCTCACCTAAGGTGACGACTTCGCTGACAGCGTCGGAGTCGAGCAGGTGGGTGAGGTCGCCAGTGTCGGAAACCACCGCCCAATGCCGGCTGCCCGCCTCGTCGAGCACGGACAGAATGGCGTTCGTTGGTGCGCCTTGGCGATCAAACCGAACCGTGTAGGCCTCGATCGTCGCGATCTGCCCGTCAGTGGGACCCGAGCCTATGGGGCGCGTGGGCGCTTGGTCGACGATGGCTTGGGGCCGGCTATACGCGAACGGTTCGGCTGGCGGAGCGCCAGATAACACGATGACGCTGTGCTTTGAGAAGTACCCGCCGTTGCCATAGAGAAAGGCGCTCTGGTTTGAACCCTGAAGCAACTCGGTTGCTTTGGCGAGTGCCTGGGTGCAATAGCCGTTGAAAGGCCCGCCGGCGAACGTCAACCCGCCAGTGATCGTGAAGGGGCGGTCGCCATCGAGGCCAAGCTCGCTCTGGGCCAGCTGCACCGCCGCAGGAAAGCACGAGTAGAGGTCGAGGTGGTCAACGGCGTCGATCGTGAGACCGGCGTCGGTCAACGCAGCATGGGCAATGGCGTCGAAGGCGGGCGAGACATCCAATCGATCTCGGCCTCGAATCTGAATGTGATCTGACGCCCCCGAACCGGCAAGCAAGAACACCATGTCTGTCTCGGGTACGCCATGGTCAACCGCGGCCCCATAGCTGCAGAGCAACATCGCTGCTCCCTGATCGACGTTGATGTTGCTTGTGAGCAACTTGGTGTATGGCGCCGCGACCATCCGGTTCGACTCCGAGGGGGTGGCGATCTCTTCGGCGGAGACCGGTTCGGCCATCCACGCATCAGGGTTCTTGGACGCCACCTCGCTACCGCCAGCCCAGAGCTTCGAAATTCGGGTGAGGTGCTCGGTTGGGTCTTCGCCGTTTCGGTGGCGAATCACGCTCTCAACCATCGCGTAGAAGTTCACGGGAAAGTGCACCCCGGCCGCCGCGTCGTGCTCATCGGTGAGTTCAACCTCATTACCGACCACAACTCCGGGCAACGCATCGTCTGCTTCGGGCAGATAGGCGGACCGGTTACCGGCGGCCTTATCTGCGCGACGAGTGCGCATGGTTTCAGCACCACAAATCAGCGCGACTGACAGTTCGCCTGCTGCGATCTCGGCCGCGGTGTGGTTGACCAAGTCGTACGCCGCGTTGCCCCCAATACGCGTTAAGGCGGTGGTGACGCCCGTGAGGCCGAGCTCATCGGCCACGAGGCGGCCTGGGTCGGCATAGGGCCAAATACCCTTCACTACTCGCACCGACTCAATTGCTGGAGCGAACGAGCTGTTTGGTGCCTCGAGCACCTCGGTCGCAGCTTCGACCATCATCGCGACGGGTTCGCCGTCTTTTGTCCTGTTCGCTACGGCGTGCGCGGCGACAAGGACTGGATGATTCGGATCGATCGTCATCGGGTTAGCTACGCGCTTCAATGACGTCGTCAGGTGCCTGCACGAGCTCGATCAGCACGCCCTCTCCGCACAGCGGAAACTCGTCGTTCCCTTTGGGGTGAATGAAGCACACGTCATAGCCCGCGGCGCCCTTCCGGATTCCGCCGGGGGTGAAGCGCATGCCTTGTGCTGTGAGTGCTTCGACAGCAGTGGCAAGGTCGTCGACCCACAGGCCAATGTGGTTCAGCGGGGGAGTGTTAACCCGCGGGCGAGCCTCGGGGTCGAGCGGCTCCATAAGGTCGATCTCGATGGCGTGGGCACCAGAACCGAGGGTGAGGATGTCCTCGCGAACGTTCTCGGATTCGGCCTCGTATTCGCCGGTCTTGGTGACGCCCAGCGTGTCGACCCATAGCGAACGGAGGGCGTGGAGTGATTCCCCGCCGATTGCGATCTGTTGCACGCCGAGGATGGAGAAATCAGTCAAGAGCGTTCCTAATCAGTTCGAGGACTTCGGTTGCGGCGTCGGGGATGTTTGTGCCCGGGCCAAAGATGCCGACAACGCCGGCGGCGGTCAGCTCGTCGTAGTCCTTGGGCGGAATCACGCCACCGCAGATGACCGCCGTCTCTTCCCCCGCGGCCTTGAGTGCTGAGATGAGCTCGGGCACGAGAGTGAGGTGGCCCGCTGCATGACTCGACACGCCAATGACATCGACGTCGTGTTTGGCTGCTTCCACAGCAGCTTCCTGTGGGGTCTGGAACAGCGGCCCAACGTATACATCGAAGCCCATGTCGGCGAAGGCTGTCGCGATGACTCGGCCGCCGCGGTCATGGCCGTCCTGGCCCATCTTGGCCACGAACATTCGAGGCTTTCGGCCAGCGGTTGACTCGAACGATCGGATCGACTGCGTGAGTGCTTCGAACTGCTCGTCACCTTCGTAGGCCGCGGCATACACCCCTGACAACAGCTTCGTTTCGGCTTGGTGTCGTTCGAACACGGCCTCGAGGGCATCGGACATCTCGCCCACGGTTGCTCGTGCTCGGGCGGCTTCGACACAGGCCGCGAGCAGGTTGCCGCTGCCCATAGCTGCTGTTGTGAGTGCCGACAGCGCAGACTCGGTCGTTGCGGCTTCGCGCCGGGACCGAACTTCCTCGAGGCGTCGTACCTGCTGCTGGCGTACTTCGGTGTTGTCGATATCGAGGACGTCAACCGACTCGGCATCGTTGGCTGCGTACTTGTTGACACCAACCACCGTGTCGGTTCCCTGATCGATACGAACCTGTCGCAAGGCGGCCGCCTCTTCGATACGAAGCTTGGGTGTGCCGGTGGCGATCGCCTTGGTCATGCCGCCCATCTCTTCGACCTCGGCGATGATCTCGCGAGCACGGTCGGCCAGAGCAGCGGTCAGCGATTCGACGTAGTAACTGCCAGCAAGGGGGTCCACGGTGCGGGTTACACCGGTCTCCTCAGACAATATGAGCTGGGTATTGCGGGCGATGCGAGCGCTGAACTCGGTGGGCAGGCCCAGCGCCTCATCAAAGCTATTGGTGTGCAGGCTTTGGGTTCCGCCCAGTACCGCAGCCATTGCTTCGAACGCCGTACGCACAACGTTGTTGTGCGGGTCCTGCTCGGTCAGAGACACGCCAGACGTTTGGCAGTGGGTGCGCAACATCGACGACTTAGGGTTCTGAGGCGAGAACTCCTCCATAAGCTCGGCCCACAACAGGCGCGCCGCCCGGAGCTTGGCAATCTCCATAAAGAAGTCCATGCCGATGTTGAAGAAGAAGCTCAACCTGGGTGCGAACGCATCAACATCAAGACCGGCCTCGATGGCTGCACGTACGTATTCGATACCGTCGGCCAAGGTGTACGCCAGCTCGATATCGCACGTCGCTCCCGCCTCTTGAATGTGATAACCCGAGATCGAAATCGAGTTGAACTTGGGCATGTGCTCGCTCGTGTACCCAATGATGTCCGACACGATGCGCATGCTCGGCTCGGGCGGGTAAATGTAGGTGTTGCGCACCATGAACTCTTTGAGGATGTCGTTCTGAATGGTGCCCGACAGCTGTGCCTGGTCGACGCCCTGCTCCTCGCCAGCAACGATGTAGCAGGCCAGAATGGGAAGTACTGCGCCGTTCATGGTCATCGACACGCTCATCTGATCGAGCGGGATCTCATCGAACAAGATCTTCATATCCTCAACTGAGTCGATGGCGACACCTGCCTTGCCAACATCGCCCACAACCCGAGGATGGTCGCTGTCGTAGCCGCGATGCGTAGCCAGGTCGAACGCCACCGACAGGCCCATCTGTCCGGCAGCGAGGTTCGCCCGATAGAAGGCGTTGGACTCTTCGGCAGTAGAGAAGCCGGCGTATTGGCGAACCGTCCACGGACGGTTGGTGTACATGGTGGCACGAGGACCGCGAACAAACGGCGGTACCCCTGGCGTCCCGCCGAGGTGCGGGACTGTAGCGAGGTCGTCCTCGGTGTAGAGGGGTTTGACGTCGATTCCCTCGGGCGTGGTGACGGTGAGCTCTTCGAGCGGTTTGCCTCGGAGTTCTTTCTCGGCGAGCTCGTTCCACTCTGGGTTTGTCATGCCCCCGTTTTACTTGGTGAGCGAGAGGTTCGGACGCTTCGGGTAACCCTGGTTCGCTGAGCTGACTTGTACGATCGTTTCGTGTCTGCCGATCAAGCTGATGTTGATGCGATCGTGTCGAGCCTCGAACTCGAACTGATCGACCGAAACCTGTATCGCGGTCATCCGCCGTACTGGGAGAACGTCCGACTGTTCGGTGGCCTCGTTGCTGCACAGGCCGTTGCGGCCGCATATGGAACGATCGAGGACATTCACATCCACTCGATCCACAGCTATTTCCTTCGGCCGGGTGACCCGGAGATCCCGGTCATCTACGACGTCGATCGAATTCGTGACGGGCGCAGCTTTGCCACCCGGCGCGTCGTTGCGCGCCAGCGCGGCGAGGCCATCTTCAACTTGTCAGCGTCGTTCCACAAGGTGGAGGACGGCTATGACCATTCGATCGAAATGCCTGACGTTCTCGGGCCAGATGAAGCACCAACCGCTGCCGATTTTGGACTGACCGAGCGCGACTATCTTCCTCGCAACTGGCAGCTCAACGGCATACCGGTCCAGATGCGCCACCTTGCGGGCCCCGATATCGCTCCGGGCACAACCGAGCGCCAAAGTTGGTTCCGAATCAACGGATCGGTTCCCGACGACCCCATCACTCAGCGGGCGTTGCTCACATACCTCAGCGACTTCTCGCTCCTGGGCACCGCCGTGCGGGTGCACGAGCCAGGCTTCGAGAACATCATGGCTGCGAGCCTCGACCACGCCATCTGGTTCCATCGGGAGTTCTGTGCAGACGAGTGGTTGCTGTATTCCACCACGTCTCCCTCAGCCTCGGGCGCACGTGGGTTCAACCTTGGGCACTTCTTCACCGCTGACGGCGAGCTCGTTGCCTCGACCGCCCAAGAAGGGCTCATGCGGATTCGCCGCTAGCCGTCTTCACCAGGTTGCGGCTCGGCTTCGACCTCCTGGCCCGGTTGCCAGTATCGCGTGTCGATCGGAGTGAGACGCGGGTCGAGCTCGCCCTCGACGAGTGCTGGCCGCTCGAACGAGCGGGCAACATTGAGCACGTCAGCTGGGTCGACTCCAGGCGTGCTGTTGACTTTGTAGTACCAGCCTTGCTCCTCAAAGGTCACGCTCGTGCGTCGATCCTCGAGGCTGAGGAACACGCCGTCCTCGGGGTTGCGGACCGTCGTTGGTTCCCACCCGATGTCATCACTGTGATCGGTTAGTCGGTAGCCCGCCGAGATCGGTGCGCTCTGAAAGACGAGAATTTCCATGCCATCAGGAGACGCGTAGCGAACCGTGCGCAAGGGCACGGTGTTGCTGTCACGAATTCGGACCCAGCCATCGGGCAACCACGTGGGCTCAAGCCGGGCCTCGTGTTGCGCAACAAACACCGCCGAGCCTGCGATCCTGTCGACCAAGACGCGATCGCCGATCGGCGCGCGGAGTGTGCTTGTGACGGCCCAGTCCTGCTCCGATGGCTGGCAATCTCGGAGTGCAGCATCGGGCACCAGGATCAGCAGTTGGGTAACCCGTACGACAACTTCCTCGTCGTTCTCGGAGACATCGACTCGATGGTCGGTGTTGCACAGGCTTTCGGAATCGCCGGGGAGACCTCCCGGGAACGTGATGGTGATGTCTCTCCCGAATGAAACGGCCGTCTCGAACGAGATTGGGCGGGTCAGGGTTGCGATGTCATCGGAGACGTTCTGCTCGCCTGAAATCTGGTCGACGTCACCCTGCCAGCCTGGTGCGCCAGTGCGGGACTCGAGCTCGGTGGTGGTCGTCGTGGTTTCTCGGGCCGTCGTGGTCGTCCGCGCCGCTTCGGTAGTTGTGGTCTCGGGGATCTCCTGTGCTTCCACGAACGGATCGGGGTCTTGGCACGCTGTAAGCAGCACAAGGAAGGCTGCGCCTGCAACCCATCGACCGCCACGAATACGCCTGTAAATCCGACCCATACATGTACTACGTCGGCGGATTCGGTCTGGTTCCTAGAATTTCCTTAGATTTGTGGGATGTCGCCAACCGGGTACGACCTCATCGTGGTCGGGCTTGGGGCTATGGGAGCCGCGGTGGCCTACCACGCCAGCCGCCTAGGTCTGAACGTTCTCGGCATTGACCAATACGAGCCACCCCACGGGCTGGGCTCGACCAAAGCCGAAACTCGCATCACCCGTCTCGCCGTGGGTGAAGGCCCGCAGTATCTGCCATTCGTGAAGCGGTCGCACGAGATCTGGCGACAGCTCGAGGTTGAAGCCGGTGCCGAGCTGCTGCACGAGTGCGGTGGCATCATCATCACCGAGCAGGAACCGGTGCCTGGCCAACGGTGGGAAGACTTCGTGGTGGAAACTGCCCGTATCGCTTCCGATGGCGGCATTTCCTACGACGTGCTCAGCCCCGCCGAGGTTCGCTCGCAGCATCGGTGGATCACCGTCCCCGACGACCGCAATGCCGGTTTCGAGCCAACCGCCGGGCTCGTCATGGCCGAGGACGCTGTTCGCGTGCAGCTTGAGCTTGCACAAGCCGCAGGTGCAACGTTGCGCTTGAACGAGCGTGTACTGGGAGTTGAACCTGCCGGCGATCATGTCGTTGTGCGGACGCCCCAAGGCGCCTTTGCCGGCTCGCACGTAGTGCTTGCGACCGGACCGTGGTTTCGAGAGCTCGCGGCCCCTGTCCACGCCCGACAGGTAGACGTCACCCGCCAAGTCGTGTACTGGTTCGAGGTCGAAGAGCTCGATGCGTTCACAACCCAAGCGATTCCGTTCGTCATGTGGATTGGGCAGCGAGATGAGGACTACATCGGGCTGTTCCCTATGCCGCCCGGCGGCGGCACTCCAGGCGTGAAGATCCTGGGTGAACAATTCCTATCGAGTACCGACCCAGCCTCGGTCGACCGAAACGTCTCCCAAGAGGAGATCGACACGTTCTACGACGTGCACGTCGCCCCAAAATTCAGCGGCATTACCCGCAACTGCATTCGCGCTGAGGTGTGCCTCTACACCAACACGACGAACGATCACTTCCTGATCGACGCCGACCCTCGGTCGGATCGAATAACGGTGATGTCCCCGTGCAGTGGCCACGGCTTCAAACACTCAACCGCCCTCGGCGAGGCTGTCGCCCAACGGATCGCAACAGGGAAGAGCGACAACGACCTTGGGCCGTTCAGGGCTCGCTAACAGCTACTCGCCCTGTACTACGCCCTGGCTCTCGTTGTACGAGATCGTCGGATACTTCGGAGGGTTGTCCTCGGAGCAACAGGTCGGGATGCACTGCATTGGGTAGTCCCGAGTCGCATTCACAAAGAACGGAATCGAATGGCGATCCGACGAACCGGTGCTGTTCGCAAAATGGCGGACGCTCAAGAACCGATCGTTCGTCCACTGACGCAACAACTCGCCAGAATTCACCACAAACGCATTCTCGACCATCGGAACGTTGAGCCAACGATCCGATGGCGTGTGATAAATCGTCAGACCGGGCGAATCCTGAAGCAACAACGTGAAGAACGTCGTATCCACATGCGGATTGATGCCGTATTTTTCTCGACTCTTCCGGTCGAGATCCGCGGAAACCTGCGTGGTCGCTACGCGAGCTTCGCTCCCTGATGTCGTGGGCACTTCCGGCCCAGATCCGTGTTCGCCGACATGGGCGCTACGCGAGCTTCGCTCCCCTTGAGCGCTTTCTGAGTGCGACGTTGGATCGTCAGAGACAACTCGTCGGAACCCGGAGGGTTCCCGGGCGCTACGCGAGCTTCGCTTCCCCTGGGCGCTTTCTGAGTGCGACGTTGGATCGTCAGAGACAACTCGTCGGAACCCGGAGGGTTCCCGGGCGCTACGCGAGCTTCGCTCCCCATCAGCGGTTTCTGATGGGGATGTTAGATCGGCTGGGGATCCGGTTCCTCGGTTGGCTGGGTAGCGGGTCATCCTTAATCGCCAGAAGGGGTGTTCGAAGCCTGGGGCGAACCAATCTGGCGCCACGTCGAGAGCCGTTGCGTACAACGGCAACAGATCGAGGGTGAGCTGCTCGAGCAAGGCAGAGAAACGTTCGACCGCACCCCTGAAACCAGGAACCACATCCTCGGGAAGCCACTGATTGCTGTCTGACCCCAAGTCTCGGTCGCCCTTGATGATGAATGCCTCGTTCTCATTGCCGGTCGACCGGGCCGGGAGCTTGCGATTGCCAACCGGCAAGTAGCCAACGCCGCCCAACGGCCAATCGGGGCGGTCCATCAATACCTGTTGCTTGGTCTCGACCGGGAGTGCGTGAAACTGGCGGACCGCAGCGAACGCCGCCTCGATCTCTGCTGGCGCAATGCCGTGGCCAGCTAGCTGCCAAAACCCAACTGTCTCGCAGGCGTGTCGCAGATCCTCGGCTACAGCTAGACGCTCTGCGTCCGAACGCGACTCCAGATAGCCAGAAATGTCGATGACCGGAACGTCTCCCGGACGCGCGTCGACTGGCGCCGACGTATCCCACGCCTCGGATTCGGCTCGAAGCGCTTCCTCCTTCGCCAACGGATCGAAGTCGGTCATGCGAGGACCTCCAGTAGCCGATCGAGGAACGGCACCTGCGATTTGGCCAGCATCGAGCGAGCGTCGTCAACCGATGCCCAAGCCGCCCGGTCGATCTCGGGAAACTCTTGCATCTTGCCCGATCCCTTCGGCCACTCCATCACGAACGTATTGCTCACGGCAGCCTCAGCATCGAACTCGCCGCACCGGGCAAAGATGGTGATGATCTTGCGGCTTGTCTCTACCGAACCGAGCTCGATCGACTCGCCTACGGGTGCGGGCGAGCCCATCTCCTCAGCGAACTCTCGCTCGGCCACCGGTAAGTGTTCGACCTCGCCGTCGTCATGCAGGCCCTTGGGAATCGACCATCCTCGATCGGTCTTGTTGGAAAAGAATGGGCCGCCCATATGGCCGATCAGCACCTCGACATCTCCCGATGGAGCGGCTCGGTACAGCAACAAGCCAGAACTGTGATCCTTTGCCATGAGGAGGGAGCGTAGCTCAGCTCCCCGATCGTTCGAGAAGGGCAAGCGGTGGGCGAGGGAAGCCGTCGAGCTCGCGCAGGACGAGGCGAGTGTTGGTTTCTGCAGCGCCGGCCTCCTCGCGCAACCGGGTCAGGAGCTCGTCGAGCTCGGAGACGTCGCTGGCCACAACGTGGAGCTGCATATCGAACCTGCCGGTTAGGTGTTGCGCCTGGATGACCGGCGGCATGGCAGCGATCGCGGCGTCGACATCAGCGGTCGAATGTCCGGGTCCGAGTCGAACGTCGACGAGAGCCTCGATGGCTTGCCCAACTGCGGTCAGATTGAGTTGGACGGTAAAGCCCGCAATGACACCGGTGCCCTCGAGACGGCGCAGCCGATCGCGGGTTGCCGAAATGCTGAGTGGGAGGGCGTCAGCAAGGTCGGTGATCGACATTCGCCCATCATCGGCCAGCAGGCCAACAAGTTTCTGGTCAAGTTTGTCCATGGCAGCAAAGTTTACGGTAAAAATGCGTTTAGACGCCCATATTCAGCTGCCTTTGCGGTCGTCGTGTCGTCACACTTACGGCATGGAAATGATATTGCTTGGAATGGTCTTCGGCGTGCTTACGGTGGCGATGCCCGGACCCATCAGCGTGTCGCTCGTTCAGGTGGCCACCATGCAGGGTCGTACGTCGGGCTTGCGCGCCGGCATTGGGATTACGGGTGGCGACGTGCTGCTCTCGATCGGGGCGCTCTCGCTCGTGCTCTCCGCTGGAACCGTCCTTCCCGACAGAGTGTTTGGGGCGTTACAGCTGACGACCGCAGCGTTCCTCCTCGGATTCGGCGTACTGCTTCTGACCCGGCCCGTCCTCGTGCAGGAGCGATCAGCTGAAGTCTCACACCCGCTGCGGTCATTCCTCGTTCTCACGACGCTGATGCCGACCGCTTTTGGGAGTTGGGTCGCGACGCTGTCAGCAATGCCCTTCGCCGACGACCGGGCCAGCTTGACCTCGTTCGCCGTCGGTATCGTTGTGGTTTCGGCGCTCTGGCATCCAGCGATTGGCTCGTTCGCTGGTGTGGTTGGCCCGCGGCTCACCCCACGAGCACTGCGAGTAGGAACCCGGGTCGGCGGCCTGGCGACGATCAGCCTTGGACTTTGGTCGTTGGCTGCGGCCTGACCCGACGGCTCAGCCGCCTAGAGTTTGGACATGGCGCAGCCCGTACAGAAGTCGAACAAGCTCGACGACGTCCTCTACGACATTCGGGGGCCAATCCTCGATGAGGCAAACCGGCTCGAGCTCGAAGGTCATCGCATCACCAAGCTGAACATCGGCAACCCGGCGCCGTTCGGGTTCGAAGCGCCCGACGAAGTGCTCGTCGACATGATGCGCAACCTGCCAACTGCGCAGGGCTACTCGGACTCCCAAGGCATCTACCCGGCCCGAAAAGCCGTGATGCAGTACAGCCAGCGCATGGGCATATCGGGTGTCGAGATCGACGATGTGTTCATCGGCAACGGCGTCAGTGAGCTCATCGGTATGGCGCTCGGGGCGCTGCTCAACAATGGGGACGAAGTGCTCCTCCCGAGCCCTGACTACCCGCTCTGGACCGCGACGACCACGCTATGCGGGGGAGTGCCCGTCCACTATCGGTGCGACGAACAAGCCGACTGGTTCCCCGACCTCGACGATATCCGCGCAAAGGTCACCGACAAGACCAAGGCCATCGTCGTCATCAACCCAAACAACCCGACGGGAGCGGTCTACTCTCCCGAGCTGCTGGCCGAGATCGTCGAGATCGCTCGTGAGCATGACCTGGTAGTGATGGCCGACGAGATCTACGACAAGATCATCTACGACGACGCCCAGCACACCTCGATTGCGTCGCTGGCCGACGACCTCATCTGCCTGACGATGAACGGACTCTCCAAGACCTATCGAGTCGCCGGGTTCCGGTCGGGTTGGATGACCGTCTCGGGCGACAAGAAGCGGGCCGACGGTTATCTGCAGGGCCTTCGAATGCTTGCTTCGATGCGGTTGTGCGCCAA
Organism: uncultured Acidimicrobiales bacterium; assembly: GCA_938038785.1. Lineage (GTDB taxonomy): Bacteria > Actinomycetota > Acidimicrobiia > Acidimicrobiales > SHLQ01 > SHLQ01. The sequence continues at coordinate 7,998 of CALHTB010000071.1, read as the reverse complement.
CGTGCCAGCACAGCACGCCATCCAGTCGTCGCTCGGTGGCTACCAGAGCATTGGCGAGTTCGTGACACCCGGTGGGCGGCTGTACGAGCAACGCGAAGTTGCCCATGACATGATCAACGCCATCCCCGGCGTCAGCTGCGCCAAGCCCGCTGGCGCCCTCTACCTCTTTCCAAAGATCGACACGGCTCGCTTCAACATCACTAGTGATCAGCAGTTCGTGCTCGACTTTTTGCGCTCCGAGCACATTCTCATGGTGCAAGGCACGGGGTTCAATTGGCCCGAGCAAGACCATTTCCGGATCGTGTTTTTGCCGCGCATCTCGGACCTGCGACACGCGATCGGCCGCCTTGAGAAGTTCTTGGCCAGTTACAAGCAGTCATGACCAGCGTTTTGATCGTCGGTGCCTCGCTCGCCGGAATCCGATGCGCGACAGCACTGCGCCGTGCGGACTTCGACGGTGAGATCACCCTCGTTGGCGACGAGACTCACTGTCCTTACGATCGGCCTCCGTTGTCGAAGCAGTTCCTCTCGGGCGAATGGGAGGCCGACCGTCTCGCCCTCGTTCAACCCACGGAGTGGGACGAGCTCGACATCACGTTCTTACCTGGCCGTCGTGCGGTCGGACTCAACGTCGCGACCAGGACGGTAACTCTCGACGAAGGCGAGGAGCTATCGGCCGAATCAATCGTGATTGCCACCGGAGCTCGGCCGCGTCAGCTGCCAGACGCCGATGGCGTCGGCGGTGTTCACGTCGTTCGAACGATCGATGATTCAGCCTCGCTTCACGCCGACCTGTCGTCGGGCCCGAAGAAGGTCGTGGTCATCGGAGCTGGCTTTATCGGCGCAGAAGTTGCTGCCACCGCCCATGGCGCCGGGCATCAGGTGACGCTGGTCGAAGCCGCTGCTGTGCCTATGGAACGTGGCCTAGGCCCGGTGATCGGCAAGATTTGCGGCGATCTCCATCGGCGCGAAGGAGTGGATCTCCGGCTCTCCACGGCTGTAGCGGGGCTGCACGGCGATAGTGCGGTCGACCGTGTTGAGCTGGTGGATGGCTCGATGCTCGATGCCGACGTAGTGGTCGTTGGCATCGGTGTTGTCCCGAACACCGAGTGGCTTGCCGACTCGACGCTCGAGCTCGACCCGACCCTCGGCAATGGTGTTGTGACCAACGAACGCTGCGAGGCAGCTCCGAACATCTATGCCGCGGGAGACGTGGCCTGCTTTCCGAACGAAGCCTTCGGCGGCGAACGGATGCGTATCGAACACTGGGAGAACGCGGTCGAACAAGGAACGTATGTGGGGCGGAGGATCGCTGGCGTCGAGGCCGATCCGTTTGCCCCGGTGCCGTGGTTCTGGAGCGATCAATACAGCTACAAGATTCAGCTCGCCGGACGACCGCTCGGCACTGACGAGATGCAGATCATCGATGGGTCCGTCGAGGACGATCGCTTCGCGACGATATTTGGACGTGACGGTCAGCTCACCGGTGTGTTCGGACTGAATCGCCCCCGCCCGGTTATGCAATTCAGGCGCAAGATCGCCGAGCGCTGTTCATGGGACGAGGCACTCGAATTCGCAGCCGCAGCAGCCAAGAAGCCGCGTCCGTCGAAGTGACCGGCGCTAGTGCCTTGCCGGCGTGGTTATGCGGTCGGGTTTGATTGCGGCAGAGCAGCAACGAGATGCACCCGTTCGCTCTCGCCGCCGTTGAGTGCGGTGTGATAGCCGCGGGTGTCGGTGAAATAGACCGAGCCGTCGGCGGGTAAGTGGGTCACGTGATGGTTCACGACGAACAGCGACCCTGGGTTCGAAATGATTGGCACGTGCAAGCGCGGTTCGGGGTCGCGGTGCCACGAGTTGCAGTTGTACAGGCCTTTTGAAAGCACCCGGGTTCGCCCAAGCGGCGCGATCTGAGACAACGTTTGCCACACCTCTTTGAAGTAGAGGTCTTCGAAACGGGGGACGAACTCGGTGAACGCGAATTCATCCACGCGTTCCTCGCGGGGGACCTCCTCGTACGTGTCGTCAACCCGGGTATAGAAGAGGCCAGACAGGTCGTTGGGCGTCTCGACTTCAACCCCCGGCCGTCGAGTGAGCGAGAACGCTCCGAATCCGTCGTCGACCGGGCCGCCCCAGTCGGTTCGGGTGAGCGCTACTTGCAGTGCTTCGCGCATCTTCTCGATATCGAAGCTCACATCGAGCTTCGCTATGCCCGGACCGGGCGTAAACGAGGCGACAGATTCGGTATCCGGCGCATGTTCGAGAAGTTCGGCCATGCGAGCACGGTCGCTTGCAATGAGCGCAGAACTGGTTGACGTCATGGCACGAGCTTATGGCTAGATGGCGTTGAAGTCGCCAGCTCGGCCGGCCCCATCGGCAAAGCGTTTGGCGCCTGAAATGCCCTCGGCCCGAACCATGGCTTTGCTCCACAAGTATTCCTGCTCGAGGGCGTCGCGGAGATCGAGTCCGTGGGCAGCCTTGGCGGAAGCCATGTCGGCGCGCATGCACTGTTGGGGGAAGCGGGCGATGTCATGGGCGAGCGCTTCGGCTTTGGACCGGGCTTCACCTTCGGCGACGACGTACTCGCACAGCCCAATGCGCTCGCACTCGTCGGCCATCACTTGTCGTCCCGTCATGATCAGATCGAGCGCTCGACCCTCGCCTACGAGACGGGGGAGTCGGACCGTTCCGCCGTCGATGAGTGGGACGCCCCAGCGCCGGCAATACACGCCCATGTACGCCGTCTCTTCCATCACCCGAATGTCCGCCCACATCGCCAGCTCCATGCCCCCAGCAACCGCTGGTCCGGCAACAGCGGCAATGACCGGCTTCGACAGCTCTAGTCGACTCGGACCCATCGGGCCTCGGGAATGTCCGTCCTCGGTCGTTCGGTCGAAGGACAGCACGCTCACACCATCGTCGTTGCTCGACAGGTCGGCGGCCTGTTTCAAATCCCAACCTGCGCAAAAGGCGCCGCCCTCGCCCCAGAACACCGCGACCTGCGCGTCGTCATCTCGCTCGAAGTCGACGAACGCCTCGAAGAGCGCCTTGGATGCTTCGGGGTTTACGGCGTTTCGAGCCTCGGGTCGGTTGTTGATAACCGTCCATACCGGACCGTCTTTTTCCACACGAACTGTCATGGCGTCACAGTACGACCTAGACAGGGGTCATGCAGACGCTCCGCACCCCCGACGACCGGTTCCTCAACCTTCCCGGCTACAACTTCGAACCTCATTACGCCGAGATCAACGACCAGGATGGCGGGACCCTCCGGGTGCACTACCTCGACGAGGGCCCAGCCGGTGCTGCGCCGATATTGCTTATGCATGGTGAGCCGTCGTGGAGCTACCTGTATCGGCACATGATCCCCGGCCTGGTAGCAGCCGGCCATCGTGTAATCGCTCCCGACCAGGTTGGCTTCGGCCGCTCGGACAAGCCCACCGAACAATCCGACTACACCTATGCCCGGCACGTTGCGTGGATGTCCGACCTGGTCATCGACCACCTCGACCTTCGGAATGTAACACTGTTTTGTCAAGACTGGGGTGGCCTAATCGGGTTGCGGATCGTAGCGGCAGATCCTGATCGGTTCGCTCGGCTGATCGTGTCCAACACCGGGATGCCCGATGGTCGAGGCACCCCGAGCGAAGCGTTCCTCAACTGGCAGGAGTTCAGCCAGACCACGCCTGACTTCTCCGTCGGAACGCTGTTGCAAATGTCCACGGTCACCGAGCTCAGTGACGATGTCGTGGCGGCCTACGACGCGCCGTTCCCCGACGACACGTACAAGGCGGGCGCGCGTATCTGGCCGGCGCTTGTTCCCACCTCCACCGATGATCCTGAAGCCCCAGCGAATACCGAAGCATGGAAGGTGCTTTCCGCCTTCGCAAAACCGGTCTTGTGCTGCTTCAGCGACAGCGACCCCGTTACCGCTGGCGGCGAGAAAGTGTTCATGAAACACGTGCGGGGCGCTGCTGGGCAACCTCACACAACCATCGAAGCCGCTGGCCACATGGTCCAAGAAGACAAGGGTGTCGAGCTCGCTGACCTGGTCAACAACTTCATCGCGACGACGAGCTAGGCCAAAGGGTTCTTACGCCTTCTTGACCTTGTCGGCGATGATCAACACGGTGCGGCCGTCGACCTTGCCCTGGATTGGGTGATCGCCGGGGATCAGGCGGATCGACTTCACTTTTGTGCCGACCTTGATTCCGCCGGACTTTCCATCGAGCTTCAGATCCTTGATGATCACGACGTCATCACCTGGAGCGAGAAGCTTGCCGTTGACGTCGAACACGTCGGCGATGCCATCGGTCGCCTCATCGATCCACTCATGCCCGCAGGTTCCGCACTCGAACCCATCGTCGGCAATCAACGGTTCGGGCATCGTGCAAATTGGACAGGTCGGTGCCTCGCTCATGGTTGATGTCTAGTGGGAAGACACCAGTTTGAGTGAGATACCTACAGCGGGACCATGCAGCCGCCGACGGACTTGCAACTGCTAGAACAAGCTCCGAGGCATAACGGTCTCGGCGGCACGAATAGAGGAATACACATGGATGATCTGATTGGCAGCGTTGCTGAGAAGGCCGGTATCGACGAGATGAAGGCCAAGCTCGCGGTGCTCGCGGTAATGGAGAAGCTCGACGGCGTGCTCCCCGGGCCAATTGCGGCCCAGGTGAAGGGAGCCCTCGGTGTCGACAGTGAAGGCATGATGGACGGCGCCATGGGCAGCCTCGGCGGCCTGCTTGGCGGAGGCGGCGACGAGGACGGCGGTGGCGGCATGGCTGACATGGCCAAGGGCCTCCTCGGCGGTGCAGCCGGCGACGACGGCGATGATGAAGACGGCGGCGGCCTCGGTGGTATCGCCAAGGGCCTCCTGGGCGGTTAACGCAAGATTCTGTGGTCCGTGGTCGGGAAGGGTCCCGATCACCGACCACAGATTTTCGTGTGACGTAATCTTGCCCCGCTGCTCGTAGTGTCGGGTAGTGACTACGCCGACTGACGCTCTCGATGTTGAGGCGTCCGCTGGTGCGCCGCAGTATCGGATAGGCCGCCGAGAGCTCATTGCGCTGATCTCGGCCATCATGGCCTTCACGGCCATGGGCATAGATGTGATGCTGTCGGCCTTTGGCGAAATTCGCGACGATTTTGGACTCGCATCCGACTCGACCCAAACGGCGCGAGTCGTCACGGTTTTCTTGCTAGGCCTCGCTGTAGGCCAGCTGTTTTACGGCCCGATCGCTGACCGGTTCGGCCGAAAGCGCGCCCTGTACGCCGGCGCCTCGATCTACATCTTCGGGGCGATTCTCAGCGCGCTTGCGCCAACGTTCGACACGATGCTGGCAGGGCGGTTCGTCTGGGGCATCGGCGCTGCCGGAGCACGTGTGGTCGCGACCTCGATCGTGCGTGACCGGTTCGTTGGTGCTGCGATGGCGAGCGCAATGTCGAACGTCATGGCTGTCTTCGTGCTCGTCCCGATCATCGCCCCGTCCCTTGGGGCGGTACTGATCGCGATTTTGCCGTGGCGATCGATCTTCTGGTTCTGTGTCGTGTTCGCAATCGTGGTCGTGGTGTGGAGCTTTCGCATGGTCGAAACCCTCGACCCAGCACACCGTCGAGAACTCGACGTGAAGACGATCGCAGGCGGCTACTGGACCGTGGCCAAGACGCGTGTCACGTTCGGCTACACGATGGCGACGGTATTCGTCCAAGCATCGTTCACCGCCTTCCTGGCGAGCGCCGAGCTTCTTACCGGCCAGATCTGGGATCGTGAACAGCAGTTCCCGATCATCTTTGGTGTCATTGCGATTCTGTTTGGCCTGGCAGCAATCATCAACGGGCGAATCGTCGAGCGCCTTGGTATCGACACGGTTGTCAATCGGGCCTTTGGTTGGCTCGCCGCTGTCCTTGCCGCGCTAGTCACGGTCACGTTCCTTGGCGGAGGAACCCCAAACTTCTGGGTCTTCACCCCGCTCATTGGCGTGACGCTTGCTTCGTTCATGTTCCTCATGCCAAATCTGAGTTCTGCAGCGATGGTGCCACTCGGCGAGATCGCCGGCTCAGGCTCGGCACTGACCGGATCGGTTCGGGTTGCCCTCGGGGCGCTACTCGGCGGAGTGATTGCCGAGCGGAGCCAAAGCACAGTCACCCCGCTCGTCGTCGGCATTGCGGTATTCGTCGCATGTGCCGCGCTGTCGGTGTGGCTTGTTCGTCGAGGTGGTCTCCGAGTAGTCATCGGACGAACACCCGCTCGTGACCGGGCCCCTAACGCTTGACCGGGCCCCTAACGCTTGACCGGGCCTGAACGATCGTTCAGTATTTCGTGATGGATCTCGCCCGCATCACATCCACCTATGAGGCCGATGGCGTCGTCGGCAACGTTGCCGTGGTGTCCGCCCACGAAGCTGCAACGCATCGGAAGCGCCTCGAAGCCGTCGAAGCCGAGCACGGTTCGCTTCACTACATCAACAAGATCCACACGGTCATGGCATCGCCGTACGAGCTCGTTACCTCTGACGCTGTGCTCGATGTCGTCGAGTCGTTGATCGGGCCTGACATCTTGCTCTACAACTCGACTTACATCATCAAGGAGCCGCACACCGATGCCTACGTCGCGTGGCATCAAGACCTGACGTACTGGGGGCTTTCCGACGACAACGCCCAGGTATCGATGTGGCTTGCGATCGCCCCGGCCCCGGTCGAGTCGGGCTGCATGGTGATGGTCCCCGGGTCACACAAAGCCGGACGCGCCGAGCATGTCGAGCGGCCCGGCGACGGCAACGTGTTGCTCCTCGGCCAGCAGATCGAAGACGTCGATGTTGAGCTGGCTCGACCATGCGCGCTTGAGGCAGGGGAGGCGTCGTTCCATCACGGCTGGACGATCCACACGTCAGCGCCGAACACGACCGACGATCGACGAATTGGTCTCAACGTTCAGTTCGTGGCTCCGCACAATCACCAGACCGGCGAAGACATGACCGCCACGCTCCTACGGGGCGAGGATCGATATGGGCACTACCGGCCCGAGCCTCGACCAAGTGGCGAGATCGATCGCGATCAACTAGACGAGCTCTTCGCTGCAGACCGGAAGATGAAAGACAGCTTCCAAACGAAGTAGCTCAGTTCTCCGAAGCAGTCAGACTCCGCCGCGATCGCCGACCGTCACCGTGCCATAACGTTGGGCGAAGACTTCGGGAAGCGCTCGGTCGCCAGGGACGCTCAACCAGAGCCGAAGAAGATGGCGTGGTGCTTCGGGCCGGTCGATGAAGCTGGTGCGGTCATGCAAAAGTGAGTGGTTGTGGACGAACTGCATATCGCCAGGACGTAGCGACATTTGAAGATGCAGATCAGGCCGGTTGGCTAGTGAATCGAAAAGGTCGAGGGCTGCTCGCACGGCGTCGGTGAGCCTCGGGGCGTCGCTATGGCGCTGTGCTGATTCGATGTACTGACGCTGGTAAATGACCGTGAGCTCGTCCTCGAACCAGCTGAGGGCAGGGATGGTGAAGTAGGGAAGCTGCCCGGGCCGGACTTCACCACGACGGTCGGTAGCGATTGGCTCGAACAACAGGGCAGCGCGGCTCGAATCGATGTTGAGCATCTCGTTGTAGATCGATGCTGCGCTCACAAGCAGCGATTCTCCGCCGCTCTTGGCGTCATGTAGGCAAAGCAACCCAACCACGTCGGCAGAGTCGGTGTGAAACGTTTGACGTTGCGACGTTTGGTAGATCCGGACGGTTGGATCGTCCACGTCTGCACCGACGTCTCGAACGTGGCCAAGCAGATCGCCATCCGCATTCTGTGACCGGGCGGCCCCGATGTGCGCCCCGACAGCGAGAAACACTGCAGCAGCGTGGGCATCGCTGATCTCGGCGATGGGTAGCCCGCTGAGCACAGCGAACCCTCGACCCGAGATGAGGGTGTGGCGGACGTCGTTCAACCGGCCCACCAGGTCAGCGGGCACGGTGACATCCTCGGTGGTGAGGATGGGCAACTCGCCAA
>CALHTB010000070.1 GCA_938038785.1 uncultured Acidimicrobiales bacterium | reverse complement strand
CACCGCCCGCCAAGACCGCGACGACGGGAGGGGCAACAAAGAAGCCGACGGCATCTGGTCAACCAACGACCTCAAAGCCATGATCGAAAACGAACACGGCTACTACACCGACGAACAAGTCGAACACGCCCGCACCGTCCTGGCCATGGCCGAATCATCCACCGACGCCCGCGACTACCTCGGCATCAGCCAAAGCGACGAAGGCTGGTCATTCACCGACATCGCCCACCTCACCCTCGACATCGTCGGCATGTTGCCAGTTGTTGGCTCACCAGCAGATGCAATCCACGCCGCCTGGTACGCAGCCGAAGGCGACTACCTCAACGCCGGGCTCTCCGCTGTCGGCATGCTCCCCGGAATCGGCGAAGTCGCCATCGCCGCCAAAGCCACAATCGCAGCCGCTGCAGCTGGCATTGCTTTCAAAAGCCTCGACGAAGCCATCCGATGGATCAAAAAGTGGATCGACGATGCAGGTCTGTTTGCAAAGAACGGTGATGAGGCTGTTGAGATAGTTGAAGAAGGTGCGAGCCGGCTCATTGGAGCCGATCGAGCCATCATCGATCCCGGCAAGTTGACGAACTACGCGCTCAGTCCGACACACCCTGTTGGAAAGAACAAGGCCCGAGTGTTTGAGTCGGCGCTTGGGTTCAACCAGTCCAACGCTGATGATCTGCTACGACAAATTCAGGAGGGCGTTACGAAGAACACACCAAGCCCTGGCAAGGTTGACCAGCATGGAACTCGATTCAGTGTTGACATTCCGGTCACTGGACCTAAGGGCACAGCCGTCGTCCGGACCGCCTGGATCTACACTCCAGGCTCCACCACACCACGCCTAGTTACACTCTTAGTCAAATGATTCAGCAATACTCCACAGTCTCACTCACAAAGGACATTCCGGGCAGCGATGTCTTGGCCGGGTCGATAGCTGTCGTTCTCGAAATCCACACCGACCCTTCCCCCGCCTACGAGATTGAGGTGCTTGGTGACGACGGCTCCTCCCTGTTTCTAGGTGCTGTCTCCCCAGACATGATTGTCGACGCCAACTGCGTTGACCCAAGCTCTACAACTCTTAGCGAAGAAGAGGAATAGCAGCGACGGCTCCGGTGATGTCACAGCACATCACTAATCTTTCAAACAGGTGATACGTCTTCGTGCCGTTTCACCTCACGCTTCGGTTGCACAGCGATGAGTGCTCCCCACTGAACCCGGCCCGCCAAGGGCATTTCACCGGAGCACCGACATGCGCTTTCTCGACCGAATTCTCTCCGACATGGAGATGCGAATCATCGCCAACGGATACACCGTGCAAGGAGTCCTATCCGACCCCAACAACGTGGCGTGGACCTACACCATCGGCCTCTCGAAGAGTTTCGACCTTCCCGAACTCGTCATCACCAACCTCGACAACCACGACGCAGTCGTCTTGCTCACGTGGGTCATCGAAGAGTTGAGGGACGGAGCGAGCCTTGACGACTTCGACGACTTCCAGGCCGTCCGCGTACATGCCGACCATCTCGACGGCGACCTGCTCAACATGTGGCGCGAGTACTACGGCGAAGAACCAAGCACCGTCGATGTTGTTCAACTGCAGCTCGGAGCAGAGCTTGCTTGTCCGTGCTGCGCATCGACCCAGGTCGACCTCTCCGACCCCAAGGCCAGCACCGGCACCGGAGGTCGGTTGAACCGAGCACAACGACGAGCTCGCAAACGTCAGCGCCAACGGTGAACCCCGAAGGCCAACAAGGCGATGTGTGTATAGTTATGCGTATGCCACGAGTTCAGGTGTACTTGCCCGAAGACCTCTATGACGAGCTCAAACAGCGTGGTCTGCCCGCGTCCGAGCTTCTTCAGGTCGCCGTGCGAGCCGAGGTCGAACGACTAAACGCACTGACCGAGACCGAGCAGTATCTCGATGAGCTCGAGGCCGAGGTGGGCGAGCCCAGCGCACGCGCCGACGCTCAGGCCAAAGCGATCGCACGACGCATTCGCACTCGGACATCCAGACAAGCCAGCTGACGTGCTCGTGCTCGACAGCGGCGGGTTGTCCCGCCTATCTGCTCGCACTAAGACAGCTGCCGCGCTCATCCGAGCACTGACCGACGAGGACTTATGGCCGCCCATAATCCCGTCAATGGTGTTGGTTGAATCTCTTCGAGGAGACCCGCGACGAGATGCGAACACTCATCGCTTCATCAAGATGTGCATTATCGACACCACGGTCACTGAACACACCGCACGCCGAGCCGCCGAACTTCGACGCAAGGCACGAACCGGCTCAGCAGTCGATGCACTTGTAGTCGCTCTGGCAGAACCGGGCGGGACGGTCCTTACCGGCGACAAGGCCGACATCGAAGCTCTCGCCGCATACGCAAATGATTTTGGTGTCGAAGTCGTCTAAAGCCGGGGCTACGCCGACTTCCACCTAGGTGTCAACGAAGGTCGGCCGGGGAACAACACAGTCCAACGTTCAAGTTGACGGAGTTGTGTGCTTTCGTTATCTTTCGTGTTGTGCCAATTGTTCAGATGCAAGTTCGCTCAGCGGAAGATCTCGCCGACAGTTACGACAACGTCGCTGCCGATGTCAGCAACGCACTCACCTCGCTGTCGTCGCTTATGGCCGAAGCCAACGGGCTCCTCGAACAATCATCCAGCCCGCTGTATGGGCCGATGCCCGCACTCAACACCGTTGCCATCGACCTACGAACCGATGGCCGCGACCTTGCGTGGCGGGTCGATTGGATGAAAACCACCGACGCTCAACCCATCGGCGTATCAGGCAAAGTCCAGGCGTATGCGCCCACGACTGGCGGGCCGAACGGAACGTTCGACCTCGACGCCGCCCTCCAAGACGCAGGCCTCACCGAAGAGGAAGCTGCCCGAGCCAAACAACAAATCCTCGCTGGCGCCGATTTCTCCGACACCATCGCCGCCGAAAAAGCGCGCACTCGTAACGACAACATGGCCATGTTCCGACGTATGGAAGCCCAAGCATGGACCCAAGTCGAAGCCGAACTCTCGCCGCTCGATCAAGCGAACCAGTCGCTCGACGAGATCCGCGACATTCTCGACACAGCCCGACAAGACCGCGACGACGGCTGGGGCAACAAAGAAGCCGACGGCATCTGGTCAACCAACGACCTCAAAGCCATGATCGACAACGAACACGGCTACTACACCGACGAACAAGTCGAACACGCCCGCACCGTCCTGGCCATGGCCGAGAGCTCAACCGACGCCCGCGACTATCTCGGCATCAGCCAAAGCGACGACGGCTGGTCATTCTCCGACATAGGCCACCTCACCCTCGACATCGTCGGCATGGTCCCCGTCGTCGGCAACGCCGCCGACGGCATCAACGCAGCATGGTACGCAGCCGAAGGCGAATGGCTAGACGCCGCCCTCGCTTCGATCGCGCTCATCCCCGGCATCGGCCAAGCAGCAACCTTGGCGAAGCCAGCCATCAAAGCTGCAGCCAGCGGCATGGTCTTCCGCAACCTCGACGAAGCCCTCCAATGGGCCAAACGCTGGCTCGAAAACGCCGGCATCCTCCGGCGGGGTGATGGCGTCGCGGCTGGAACACCGAACGCAGGTGCTCTTGATGCCAATTGGATAGATCCGACAGACAGAACTCGTCAGTTCGCTGCGAACCGCCCGGACGTGGACCCAGACGGGATGTTCGATGTTGTGGTTCACGGAAGCCCAGACGCAGTGAGATACGACCTCGATGGAAGACAGATCATGATCGATCACCGTGTGGCAGCCGACCTGATCACGAACGACGCTAATTACACCGGCGGACCGATCAGGCTGTTGTCCTGCAACACTGGGTGCCGCAGCGATGGATTCGCCCAGAATCTCGCAAACAGACTTGGAGTCGAAGTGACGGCACCCGACAACACTCTTTGGTATTGGCCTAACGGAAGCAGCGCGATCGCGCCACCGAGAAATACAGCGACCGGAGTGGGCCCAAACATGAGCCAGCCAGGATCTTGGCAAACGTTTCAACCTGGAGGAAATCGATGAATGTAAACCGCTGTGAATGTGAGTCGCCCACAATCGGAACTCGACACGAAGGAAGTTCACTGGTCTCGTATTGCATTGAGTGTGGACAACCACTCCTCGCTACGACGAAGTTGCCCGACATCGACGTGGACACAACGACGTACCGAATTCATCTCCTCGCCCACGACAAACCGTCCGTAGCTCAATTGAAAGCGGTCGCGAAGGTTGCCAACATCAATCTGCTCCAGGCAAAGGAGCTTGCCGCCGGACCTAATGACGCAACCGCACCAATGTTGATCTTTGAAGGTCGTGCAGCGAACGTTCAACGACACCGGCGAGACCTCATTGAAGCAGAAGTCGAATTCACTATCTCGCCCGAGTTCCCCTACGACGAATCGGCGGAGACGAATACGATCGTCTTCGACTAGCGGGGTTCAGGAAGAACGTGCCGTGATGGCCTCGATCGAACCAGTCCCCCAATTTTGACTAGTTCTGGCCTCGTAGGTTCGCTCCGTCTGGCTGACCGTCGCCGTTGTCGTCGGGGTTCCGATTATCGATGATGAACTCGAAACCGATGCCGTTCGATTCGTACGCTCCGCCACCGAGGCTGCGCGTCGTTGTCCGTTCCCCTCCGGGAATCTCGGCCCAGATCGAGCCAGCCACGTTGCCGCTACGGCCATTCCGGCTGAACCGGCCGTTGTTGAAGTCGTTGGTGTAACTTGCCGCTCGCTGCTCGATATTGCCTCGATCGCACGGCAACTCGTCGTCCACTTGACGGCCAAAGGCGTTGGTGCAGAACACCGCTGCGCCACCCTCGTTGTTCAGCGTGACCGCCTTGAAGTGCACCGCCCTTAGCGCTCCGTTGAACGGCGACAGCGGGCTGTTCCAACCCGGGTTCGTAGCCGGTGCCTCTTCGCAGTATCGGAGGTTGAGTTTCTGCCCGTCAGCGCCATAGCAGAGGTCGATTGTGCGCATGACTTGGCTTGGATCTCCGCCGTTTTCGAATCCTTCGATGATTCGTGATGCGTTCTTCACCAAGTAGTACGGCTGAATTTGGATGACGCCGTCGCCATTGGGGTTGCTGATCTCAACAAAGTCAGTCCAGATGTCGGTATAGGCAACCGCATGCTCGGAACGTTGATCCAGGCTGCGCCACTGCAGGGCGTTGGAACAAACGAACGCCCTGTCGTTCGGCACAGCAGCATTGGTGACCGGTGCTTCGACCGACGCACGATCAAGCGTTTCGCCGTTTGGACCTCTCAGGACGCTGACGTCGAAGTCGCGTGCCTCCGCACAGTTTTCCTCGATGAAACGGTTCGGACGGCCATAGGTATAAAGAAGCTTCACGGAGAATTCGGTTCCCACGATGTTGCCCGTGCGTACGCCCTGCGCGTTCTTTCCGTCGAAACATTGGATGGTGAGGAAGTACTCGTGGAGGTGGTTAGCAAACGCGTCGAGGCTGTGAGATCCCTGGTGGAGCTTCGATAGCCAATTGCATTCGAACCCAGCGTCATACAGGGTTTCATCGCCAGCGCCGTTCCCGATTGCGGCAGCGAACCGGGCAACGGTCACCTTGTGGCCGAAGTGGTCTTCGTGGCGGTCGGTTCCGGCCTGGGCGGCCGCGTAACCAAAGGCGGGCCAACCACCCGACAACTCGAACACATCAGCTGGTGCCAGAAGTGGCGAGGTGCCGTGCTCATGTCCGTAGTCGCACACTTCACCGGTCTCGGGGTGCACATCGATAGCCGGATGCCACGTGTGGTACGCCCGATTGTCGGGATGGGTGGGGTCGGCACTGATGCCTGCGTTCTGGCCTTGCACCCAGTAACGGTCGTGGAGGTCGCGGCAGCTGTCGCTTAGGTGGCTGCTCGGCCACGTGCCAAAGCCATGTGCCCGAACAATGTTGGGGCCTGGAACAGCCGACCGAGGCAAATCTCCAGTTTGTCCCGTACCCGGGACCGTGGTGGTTGTGGTGGTTGTTGGCGCGGTGGTTGTGGTCGTTGCGACCGGGACCGACGTCGACGTTGTGGACGTCGGCGCGGTGGTGGATGTAGTGGTTGTTGGGGCCGCAGTTGACGTGGTTGGCTGACCCACCTCTGTGCCGAACAGCTGCAGTTCGCCGATGTTGAATCGGTCGTTCTGTTCGAGGAAAATCACCCGCACACGTTGGGCCCATTGGCCATTGAGCTGCACCGAGGCCCACTCGCCCCACTGATGTCTCGAATTCTGCCGCGTGAGCCACTGAAAGTCATCGCCGCTTGCGGTTGTCGAATACTCGAAGAGGACGTCGTCATTGCCTTGGGTCAAGTTTCCGACGTAGTAGCGAAGCGAGCTGAGCTGGAAGGTCCCACCGAGGCTGATCTCGGCGATCATTGGATAGTTGCCGGCGTTCCACGGATTCGGGTTTTCCCACGACGCGTTGTCGTCGGTGCCCAGCGTTCCATCGGTGAGGCGCCACGCGGTGGCCGAATTGCTCACGTTTGAAGCGCTGAGGCTGTAGATCTGATCGCTGCTTTGGGCACCGACAGTTCCAACAGTGGCCACGGCCAAAATGCTGGCGATTACTGCCACGACGGCCAAGAGAGCCGCCGGCTGACGAGTGGTCGTTCGGTCCGGTTTGTTCGAATCGTTCATGCCTCACACACGAACGGCGACTCGAAATTGTCTAGTGCTGCGTCACTTTTCTCGTCGGGTACAAGTGACTCGCCACCGACTTACTGAACACAGACGAGCACTTCCATGATGTTCTCGAACTCCCCGTCTCGGGTGATCGTGAACTGGTCGATGCGGGTCGGTGTAGCGAACGTGTTCGCTACCCAGCCGTCAACACCCGAAAGCGGAATCACGAATGTGTCTACGGCTCCCCCGTCGAGGAAGGTCGTGACCTCGATGTCGCCGCTGACCGGAGTGAACGGATCCTGAGCAACCCGAATATCGACAGCGTCAACAGGCCTACGTAGCGTCACCTCGACGGTGACTTCGTTGGGAAAGCCCGGTTCCCACGCTTCGAATGTGAACTCGTTATCTTGCTCATCGACGAGATCGTCGAGACGATTCCACCCGTTGTTCGACCCGACGTATCGAAGCGAAGCAAGTTCGAGCGGAGCCCGTCGGCCCGACGGGCACTTCACGGTTATCAGCCCAACATCGGGTGCGATCGTGGTCGTGGTTGTAGTCGTGGTTGTAGTCGTGGTCGTGGTTGTGGTCGTGGCAGGCGCAGTGGTGGTTGATGCCGTTGTTTCCGGCAACACGGCTTCCTCTGGAGGCACCGAGTCTTCGGTAGGCACCGTCTCTTCGTTGGGCACAGTCTCTTCCGCGGGCGTGGTCTCTTCCGGAGGCGCAGCCTCTTCTGGAGGCACGGCCTCTTCTTCTGGCGTTGTTGTCGTCGACGACGGCAAGGTGGTGGTCGTCGTGGATTCGTCGGCTGGCGTTGCAGCTACGCCGGCATCAGGCGGCTGAGTTGTTGTCACTACAGAGGGCAACTCGGGGCTGTCCACCGACTCAATGCGGGTAGCCCCGTCGTCGAGAAGAGTTCGGAGGCCGAAGAACGCAACGATGGCCACGACAGCAAGCCCAATAGCTGGCGCCGCCCGCTGGAGAACAGGAGTCGGGCGAGGTGTGAACGAGCGTCCCCGCGTCTGGTTCGTGATGTCGTCGAGCTGGCGTTTATGGGCCGAGCGCATTCGGTCGTCCAGGTTCATGTCAGGTCTCCGCTTTCCGTTTCACCAAGAAGCTTCGCCAAGCGTTTACGCCCCAGATTGAGGTGTGATGTCGCAGTCGAGACCGAGCAACCCAACGCGTCAGCAATGGCGTTGGTGCTTTGGTCTTCTTGGTAGAACAGCGCAATTGCAGCCCGTTGCTTTGGAGGAAGCTGACGAACTGCCTCCCACACATCACCGTCGTCCTCGGTCGTGGCGGCAGTTTCGACAACCGGTTCCTTGGAGATCTTTCTGAGAAGTGAAAGCTCGCGCACGATGCGACGTCGCCTCGACAAGGTCAGGTTGATCGTGACCCGACGCAGCCATGCGCCCGGACGGTCGTACTTCTCTATTTTGTGCCAGTTGCGGTGGGCTTTGGTCATTGCCTCTTGTGCAATGTCTTCGGCCACTTGCAGGTCGCCGCAGATCGAACGCGATAGTGCAATCATCGCTGGCAATTCGCTGCGGTAGAACTGGTCGAAATCCATGGGCGTAGCGCTGAACCCTACTGCTGAGGCAGAGGCGGGTTTTGGAACAATGGGGGCCGGGACAAGTGTGTCCATGTGAATACACACGCCCCAGGCCGCAGTTTTGTCTAATGGAAAGCACGATCTTTCTGGAACTGCGCTGGTTCGATAGTCATCTTGTGAAACTCCCACGCGAACGGAACACTTGCAGCGTGCTGCGACGTTACCTACACATGTCTTCTTCGGCGGCCGTTCCCAATCTGCGGCGACTCCTCACCATCGCGATCGCCCTAACGCTCGTGGCCGCCGCGTGTTCCAGTGCGGTCGTGGAGGAGGCGGTGCCCGCCGAGACGACCCCCACCAGCCCCACAAGCGACGGGTCGGTCGACACCGCATCGCAGAATTTCTCGGCAGAGTCGAACCTCGGGCCAACCAACGATGAGCTGAACACGATCGCAGTCGCAGAGTTGTTTGGCGAATCAACCGCCGCGTTGGCAGTCGAGGTCGGCGGCGAGCAGATGTTGCCCGATGGTCAAGACGGGTTATCGTCGCCTCCCGACGACGTTCTCCCCCGAGTAGACCTGCCAACGCGTCGAAGCAGTGGTAGCGGCTTCTTGATCGATATCCAGGGACGTCGATACGTCGTAACAAACTTTCATGTCGTGCAGGCCACGTTGGAAGTTGGAACGAGCGAGATGCGGGCCGATAGCTCCGTCGTCGCCACCTTCGGCACCAACGACCGCGACCGCTTTTCGCTTCAGGTAGTCGGGGTCAACCCATCGTTCGATCTGGCGTTGCTGCAACCCGCACCCGACGGTCCGGCACTCCCTAACCTCCCGCCGATCCCGATCGGAGATTCCGATCTCGTGGTCAAGGGCCAGAAGACGATCGCCCTCGGCAATCCATTCGGACTCGGGTCGACGCTCACCACCGGCACGGTCTCTTCGACGGGTCGACTCGTCACCTCGGTCGGCCAAGTCAGCGTCCCGATGATCCAAACCGATGCGGCGATCAACCCAGGTAACTCGGGCGGCGCCCTCTTGAACTCGTCCGGCGAATTGATCGGGATCAACACGTCGATCTTCAATCCCGCATCCGAAGCGTTCGCAGGAATTGGCTTTGCGGTGCCGTCGAACCTGTTGGTCGAGGCGCTCGCAAATCTAGAGCTCGGCGGCGTCTCGACGGTAAGCGACACCCGTCCCAACTTCGGGGCCCGGCTCGGCACCCTCGGGTTGTTGCCCGACGAGGTTCGTGAGGAAGCGGGCCTCCCCGCCACCGGGGCCGCGGTCCTCGATGTGTTCGAAGGCGGGCCCGCCGACGATGCGGGCCTCGTCAGTCCTGAGGTCGAGCAGGTCATGGGCATTTTCGTGCCGGTCGACCCCGACATCATCGTCGCGATCGACGGCGAGCCCGTCGAAACCGCCGAGGACCTCAACCTCGCAATCACCTACGACGCAGATCTTGGCCAAGAGGTCGTGTTGACCATTCTGCGAGGCGGAGTCGAGATCGAAGTACCGGTGCTTCTCGGCTGACCTCGCCGGCCCGATCGACGATTCGGATGGACACCGGCAACGTGAGCGGTTCTCTCACCTGCGATCGAGAACGCCCTAAGCACTCAACGCTCACGCCACTGACGTCGTGTCACACCCTCACAGCAGAATCGCCCGATGAGCGCAGCTATTCCTTACAAAGCAAGCAGTAAATCTGCATTGTACAATGCCTCCATGGAGCCAACCGGAAACCTCAAAGTGTCCGAGCGCGGCCAGATGAGCTTGCCCGCAGCTACCCGCCACCGATGGAAACTCGACTCGGGCGGTCACGTTGGATATCTCGACCTCGGTGAGGCAATCGTCATCGTCCCTGGAGGAACCGACGCGCTACGAAGCGAACTGCTCGACTCAATCGACGAAGACATCTGGTCGCAAGCGGCATCGGGGTTTGGCGACGACGACCTCGCCTCGCAGTGATCACGCTGGTCGACGACCGCGCACTTAGCGAGTTGCTCCAAGGCAAGCGCACCTTCGAAGGCACGGTGTACTGCACTGGTCTTTGGTACGTCCGACTGTGCCAAGCGGTCCTCACGACCAATCGATCCGACACCGGCTCCCTTTCGGGTCCCATCGCTGCGCTGCCTCCACGGGCACGACAAGCCGCCATTCGCGCCCTCGTTCACCTTCCTGACGACGTTGGCGTGCTGAGCCTTCGCGAACTCGGACCAACCATTGCCGAGCTACGCGATCGCCATCAGCTCAACCTGCTGTCGATCGAAGCGCTCGCCGCGGCAAAGACCCTCGGCGCCAACGTCCTGCTGACAACCCCGTCGCCCCGACTTGAAGAAGCCATCCAAACCGAAGGCCTCACTCTCGTCCGGTAAGCCGCGGAGCTAGCTCATTTGCACTTGTAGGAACTTGACCGAATAGCCAACCCAGTCGATCACACCGGTGGCACATGCAGGCTTCGGCCCGATCGTCCAGGTGAAGGTGTTCTCCCCGGGTTGGAGCTGCGCTGGGTTGAGAGGCAGCCGGAAGCTCGTCCAGTGATCGCTTGCGCAGTCGTCCCGCTCGTACTCATACGGGTGCACCTCGACCGGATCCGTCCCATTTACGCTGAGCAAGACCGACCCACGCTTCGGTTGGTGAATCTGACCAAACAGGACCGGATCATCACCGAGCTCATCGAGGGTGATCGTCACCGTTTCTGACTCGCCCACCTGCCGATCGCCGTTGCGTTGCAGATACACCACGTCATCAGCTTCATAGGTGCCGTACTCGCCGACAACTGGACCATCGAAACGAATGTTGTCCCAATGGAAGGTGTAGGTATCGGTGTTGCCGTCTTTGACCGGGTTGTATGCGTGGGTTTTGAAAAGCACTAGGCCCTGGTCGAACGGCACGCCGGCGGGTACGTCGACCGTCCACTCGTCAAAGCTGCCGTCTGCGGTTTCGATTCCCCAGATGATCTGGTCGCCGTCGAGCTCGACCCGCATGGTGCGACGCTCACGTCGATCGTCGAGCGCAGGGTCCTCAGGGTAGAGGTCACGCCACCAGGCAAAGTCCCAGCGGCCCCACTGCGTTTCCTTTGCCAGCCAACCCTCTGGCGCCAATGCCTCGGTGCCGACCTTGATCGTGCGCACGTTGCGGCGGAAGTCGAGCACGATGCGATCGTGAGGATACGTCTCGCTGATCGGCGAGTCGGTTGGGCCGGCCGCTACCTTCAGCTGGTCACGGGGAATGATCATGATCTCCCACCAGCTTCGCGTGCCATGGGCATCGTTGATGTTCACGTCGAACTCGAGCACACCGCCGTCAGCGAAGTTGAACTCCTGCTTAGGCCAGAACGCACTGACCGAATATGGCCCGGCCTGGCCCATCGACGACATCATGTGGTTCTTGCAAATGAAGAAGCTCTCGTCGGGTGACGCACCGTTGGAGTCCTGGCGGGCCACAACCTCATGCTGGGGCAGCGGCGACACCTCCGGGTTGGGGCCAGCGCAATCTGGGGCGTGATCGGCGAGGAACGGAGGGTAGCCATCGAAATGATCCCCGGGATGACTGCGATGGGTCACGGCGTAATCGAAGTTGTCGGGGAGCAGGTCTTGCGACGGCGCCGACGGGTCGCCATCGAAGGTCTCTTCAAACGCCCACTCGCCGCTCGGCGTCGGCGTGGGCTCGGGCTCGGGCTCGGGTTGTGGCTCCGGGGATGCGGCAACGATGCGGACATCGTCGAGGAAGAAGGTCGACAGGTCTTCGCCACGGCCTTCCTGCCACCAGAACCCACCAACGGTTGGCGCTCCACCCAAGTCGGCAAGCGGAATCGAGAAGTCGGTCCAACTACCTCCGGGCACCTCAATCGGCACCGCAGTGCCAGCCTGGAACGCGCCATCCATCATGACGACCCGCAACGTCACCGACTCGTTCGTTCCCCCGTGGGCGGAGAACACGAGCGCACCTCCCTGCGGCGCCGGTGACCCCGAGTCACTTCCCAACGACACCGCCGAGAACGGCACAAGGTCAGCACCGAGCGACGCAACACCGCTGGCCACCTGTTCGCTACTCGCGAGATCGACCTGCGTGCCGCTCCAAGACCAGTTGGCAAAGCTGTTGCCCAAAGCGTCGTCGAAGACCACACCTACGCGGGCCTGACCAGACGCTCCCGGCACTATCACCACCGCAGACACTGCAATGACCAGTCCGGTGGCGGCGAACAGCACTCGCCGCGTCCACTGTTTGGCTCGGTTCGTCGTGGATTCCATTTCGGTTTTTGTGAGGGGATTCATGTAGTGACGGTAAGGAACCGTCGGCAGGTCTACTTGGCGCGAACCGGGCGCGAACCGGGCACACCGCGACCGCGGCACTACCACCGGCAGTCGCGGTCGTACCCACCGGTGCAATACTGGAACGATGTTCGCCTCGGGGAGAGAGGTCGGTGCCTACACAATTGATGTGCCCGTAGCCCGCGGGCGGTCGGGCACGGTCTACCGTGCACACGCCCCAGACGATCGGGCCGTTGCCCTCAAGGTGCACGACAGCGCCGAGGCCGCCGCAGCCGAAATCGATTGCCTCCGCGCGCTCGAACATCCCGGCATCATTAGCCTCATCGAGCAAGCCCAACTCCCCGACGAAGGCGCATGGTTGGCTCTGCCGTGGATCGAAGGCGAGACACTCGGCCATCTCCTCGAAGTGTCCGCCCCCCTTTCCCTCGATCGGACGCGGCGCATTATCACCGAACTCGCTGACGCACTCGACGCCCTTCACGACGCCGGATTTGTGCACGGCGACCTGGCACCGTCGAACATTCTCGTCGACGCTGACGACCGCGTCACAATTATCGACCTCGCCACCGCGAAGCGACTCGCCGACAGCCCAGAGCCGCTCGACCGAACCACGGGAATCGAGCTCGAAACCACCCCAAGGTTCGCATCCCCCGAAGTGGCTTCCGGCCTTCCACCGGCGCCATCGAGTGACGTGTATGCACTCACCCTGATCGCCTACGAAGCGCTAACAGGCACGTCGCCATTCGCCGACGTCGCCACGCCGATCGCCATGTTGGGTCACCACGCATCGTCGATACCAGACGCCCCTAGCGAGCATCGACCCGACCTACCCGGTGCGGTCGAAGACGCGTTGCTGGCTGGCCTGGCGAAAGACCCCAACGACCGTCTGCCCTCGGCCTCAGCATTCGCCCGCCAGCTGAACAACGATGGACCGGGCACGCTCGCTCGCCCCGACAATCCGCAGTCGTCAAAGCTTGTCCGTCTCGGAGTGCTGGCGGTCCTGGCCGTCGTCGTGCTTGGCGCGCTCGCCACCTTTGTGGTGTTCAACCCCTTTGCCGACGACGGTACTGATGCCTCGACCGGTGAGCTCGCCAACCGACTGGGCAGCGCCGCCGGAGACGCCGCCAGCGCACGGTGCAACCTGGCAACCAACACCGGGTTCGAAACCGACACGGTGCCCGAACACTTCTACCTCGGCGACACCACCAACACCACCGCCATCGTTGACGGCGGTGGGGTCGACGACGGCGCGGCGCTACGGGTCGGGGCAAACGGCGCGTTCGGCATCTACGGCGAGATCATCCCCATCGGCACCGACTCGACCTTCATCCTCTCGGCATGGCTACGACGCCAAGGTGACCCCGACATGACCACTCTCTACGTCGACTATCTCGACGCCGACTTTGATGAGCTCACGAATGTGCGAGGCACCGCATTGGCCGGTGAAAGCCGGGGCACCGTCGAGGGCGAACGAGTTCTCATATTCTCCGAAGCACCCGTCGGCGCCAGCTACGCGGTCCCCACCTTCTTCAAAGACGGAAGCGGAGGGTCACTCCTTATCGATGAGGTCATCTTCGGCCCAGAAAACTCCTGCCTCACCGGAACCGACTCATGACGCCCGCCGTGCTTCGCCGATCTCCCGACGGCCAGCAGACCTGGCTCGACGCCACACCACTGAAGATCGGCCGCGACCCGACGTGTGGCCTGCACCTCGATGCCCAGTCGATGTCACGAACCCACGCCGAAATCGACCGGACCGCACACGGCTACATCCTTCGTGATCTTGGCAGCCGTAACGGCACCTTTCTCAATGGAGAACGCATCGACCACCTGCCGCACCCCCTCCGAGACGGAGACGAAATTGTCTTCGCCGGGATCGCTACGTTCCGATTCATCGACCCCGCAGCCACCCCGGCTGCGCCACTCATCGGGCGGCTCACCGGCGTGTGGATCGATCCCGAAAACGGAGCGGTGTGGGTAGACGCACAACCCGTCGACCCGCCGCTCTCCCAACGCCAGCAAACCCTGCTCGAACTGCTCGACCTGCACGCCGATACCCACGTGTCCCGCCAAGCCATCATCGACCATGTGTGGAGCGACGTTGCCGCCGAGGGCGTCACCGCCCAAGCGCTCGACTCTTTGGTCAAACGCCTCCGCGGGCGGCTACGCCCACTCCAAATCAACGGAGAATTAATCGACGTCACCCGCGATCGCGGCATCTGCCTTCGTCGCACGTAACGAACCGACCTGGTCCTTCAGCCAGCAAGATCTTGGTTGTGGAGACTTCTAACGACCGTTCGAGCCACGACCGTTGCGGTAGGCAACGAGGTCGTCTTCTCGTCGCCCGAACAGCACGAGCGCTGCTCCAAGGAAGAACAGGCCAAGCGCCCAGGAGAACAGAGCGATCGTCCAGTTCGAACCCGTCACCGCCAACGGTGGTGATGTTGGAGTGATCGTTTGGGCCAACGTCAGCACTGCGCCGTCGTGGTCGTCTTCGTCACCGCCAATGTTGTTGACCTCATCGTCAACAGGAACCTCACTGTTGTTCGAGTCAGCAACCGAGTCGATGTCGACAAGCGCTATACCGTCGGAAAGAACGAGCGAACCGTTCTCATCAACCGCATCAGCCGCGGCGATCTCGGCCAGGTTCTCGAGGTCACTTCCGTTAACCACCGTCGTAGTGATATCCACACTGCTCGAAGCTCCGGGTGGGATTGGCCCGGCAATGGTGATAGACGCATCACCAGCAGCGGTTTCGGTCCAATCGGAATCGGCAAGCGC
Organism: uncultured Acidimicrobiales bacterium; assembly: GCA_938038785.1. GTDB lineage: Bacteria > Actinomycetota > Acidimicrobiia > Acidimicrobiales > SHLQ01 > SHLQ01. The sequence continues at coordinate 40,176 of CALHTB010000070.1, read as the reverse complement.
AAGACCCGACGGGATGTAATCAATCACATCGATGTTGCTTGCGTAGGTCTCGCCCTGGTTGAACACCGTGATCGTCCACGTCACCGTCTCGCCAACAGACACCGTTGCGGTGTTCGAACCATCGGCCAACGTCTTACGAAGTGCAAGGTCAAAGACCGGAACAACCGGTTCAACAACCGTAAACGGCGCCGGATCATGATCATCCTCATCGCCTGCGGCGTTGTTGATCTCGTCATCGGTGATCGGGCCGTCATCGTTGACATCAGCGTTCGGGGTCGAGTCGATGTCGTTGCCGTCAGCAGCACTGATCTCGGCGGCGTTGAGGTTGTCACCCAAGGTCGGATCAACCGCAGTCAGCGTGATCGTCACTGCAATCGATTCTCCAGCCGCAATCGCACCAACCGTTGTGACAGCCGTGCCGTCACCATTGTCGGTCCAGGCTGCACTGTCAGGTGACGTTGCGCTGAGCACGAAACCAGCTGGGATGAAGTCGGTGACGTCAACATCTGCCGCGTCGACCGTGCCCTGGTTGAACACGGTGATCGTGAACGTGATGTCGTCGCCAGCGGCAATTACACCGTCGGTAGCGTTGCCATCAGCACTCGTGTCCGAGGTGTATACCTTCTGAAGCGCAAGGTCGTACGCATCAACGGTGACCGGGGCGTCGTCGATGTCGTCCTCGCCTCCCGGGCCGCCCTCGTTGTCAGGGTCGGCGTCAGGGGTCGAGTCGATGTCGTCACCGTTGTCCTCGGAGATCTCCACAACGTTGACCAGTGGGCCAGCGCCGGTGTCGACCGCGGTCAACGTGATCGTCACTGACGTGGATGCGCCAGGGGCGATGTCGCCGACGTTGGTCGTCGCCGTGCCATCACCGTTGTCGGTCCAGGCTGCACTGTCGGGTGCCGTTGCACTGAGAACAAAGCCAGCAGGAAGGTAGTCGGTAACTTCGACAGCGGTTGCGCCAACGGTGCCTTCGTTGGTGACAGTGACAGTGAACGTCACGTCGTCACCAGGCTGGATCACACCGTCGGTCGAGTTGCCGTCAACACTCGTGTCAGAGGTGTACTCCTTCACCAACGCAAGGTCATACACATCGACAGTCAACCCAGCGATGTCGTGGTCGTCCTCATCAGCTTCACCATTCGCGTCAGGCGTGTTGTCGATGACGTCGTCGGTCGGGTCACCAGGTGCCGCTGGCTGATTGTCATCAGCCGGGTCAGCATCTGGGGTCGAGTCCACATCAGTCGCGGTATCCGAGGAGATCTCGGCTCCGTTGACAAGCTCGCCAGCAACCGTGCTCGTAACAGTGGCCGTGATCGTGAGATCAACACTGTCACCAGCAGCAAGCGGGCCACCAGTAGTCGTGGCGGTGCCGTCACCGTTGTCGGTCCACGCCGCGTCGTTGAGCACCAGGCCAACTGGCAGGTAGTCGGTCACGTCGAACGTGTCAGCGTCGAGGGTGCCCTGATTGGTCACCGTGATCGTAAACGTCGCATCGTCGCCAACCTGAACAACACCATCGTTCGCGTTGCCGTCAACACTCGTGTCTGACGTGTAGACCTTCACAAGTGCAAGGTCGAACTCGCCAATCGTGACACCAGCAATGTCGTGATCGTCAGAGTCACCAGAAGCGTTGTTCGTGACATCGTCGTTTGGGTCACCAGGAGCAGCAGGCTGACCATCGTCAGCCGGATCGCTATCTGGGGTCGAGTCGATGTCGGTTCCATCATCGGAACTGATCTCAGCAAGGTTGATGGCTTCACCTGGGGATACACCATCGGCGGTCAACGTGATGTCGAGGGTGACACTGTCGCCAGCAGCCAGAGGACCACCGGAGATGGTCGCCGTGCCATCACCGTTATCGGTCCAAGCGGGGTCATTGAGAGTGAAGCCAGCAGGCAAGAAATCGGTGACGTCAAACGTCGTCGCGTCGATCGTTCCCTGGTTGATGACCGTGATCGTGAACGTCACCTCAGCGCCGTTCTCGGTCAAACCATCAGCCGGGTCACCAAAGCCATCATCTGAAAGGACCTTGATCAACGCGAGGTCGAAGTTCTCAACCCCGACACCGGCAATGTCATGGTCGTCCTCATCACCAGAGGTGTTGTCGATGACATCATCGGTCGGGTCACCCGGGCTCGAAGGCTGGTTGTCGTCGGCCGGATCGCTATCCGGTGTCGAGTCAGCATCGTTGCCATCATCAGCACTGATCTCAGCACCATTGACATAGCCACCAGGAGCAACCACTCCAGCAGTCATCGTGATGTCGATGTCTACCGACGCACCAGCAGCCAACGGGCCACCAGTGATCGTCGCCGTGCCATCACCGTTATCGGTCCAAGCAGCATCGTTCAGTGTGAAACCGACAGGGAGGAAGTCAGTCACGTCGAACGTGCCAGCATCTACCGTGCCCTGGTTGAACACCGTGATCGTGAACGTCACCTCAGCGCCCGTATCAATAACCGCATCGGTTGGATCACCAAACGTGTCCGACGTATACACCTTCGTTAGTGCGAGGTCGAAGACCTCAACGCTCACACCAGCGATGTCATGGTCATCCTCATCGGCTTCACCATTCCCGTCAGGCGCGTTGTTGACCTCGTCATCGGTTGGGTCACCCGGAGCTGCAGGCTGATTATCGTCAGCCGGGTCAGCATCAGGAGCCGAATCGACATCGTTGCCATCGTCGGTGCTGATCTCAGCACCATTGACGAAGCTTCCAGCGTCCACATTGTCCGCGGTCATCGTGATCGTGACCGGAAGCTGTCCACCAGCTGGGATTGCACCGGTGTTGATCGAAGCGGTGCCGTCGCCGTTGTCGGTCCAAGCAGCATCGTTCAACACAAAGCCAGCAGGCATGAAGTCGGTGATTGTTACACCGCTCGAGTCGACGGTTCCTTGGTTGAACACCGTGATCGTGAACGTCACATCAGCGCCAGCTTCGATGATTCCATCGGTCCGAGCGTTGTGCGTGTCAGAGGTGTACACCTTCTGCAATGCAAGGTCGAAGTTGACGATCTGCACGCCAGCGGGGTCGTGATCATCCTCGTCACGATCGCTGTTGTCCGTGACGTCATCGGTTGGGTCACCCGGAGCCGCAGGCTGAATATCGTTGGCCAAGATGTCGTCGGTGATCGAGTCGATGTCGACACCATCATCATCGGAAATCTCGGCCCAGTTCACCGAATCCCCTGGCGCAGCTGTGTCAGCAGTGAGTGTGATTGTTAGGTCGGTCGATGCTCCGGCAGCCAACGGGCCACCAGAGATTGTCGCTGTGCCATCACCATTGTCAGTCCACGCTCCCAATCCAACTTCGGCCGCACTCAGGACAAAGCCAACAGGGAGATAGTCGGTCACTGTGAAACTGCCGGCATCGACGGTGCCCTGGTTGAACACCGTGATCATGAACGTCGCGTCAGCGCCATTCTCGATGACACCGTCAGCTGGATCGCCGAACGTGTCAGAGGTGAACACCTTCTGCAACGCAAGGTCGTAGATCACAACGGTCAGACCAGCAATGTCATGGTCGTCCTCATCAGCTTCACCATTCGCGTCAGGGGCGTTGTCGACCTCATCGTCGGTCGGGTCGCCAGGAGCGGCAGGCTGATTGTCATCAGCCGGGTCGGTGTCAGGAGTCGAGTCGATATCGTCGCCGTCATCAGAGGTGATTTCGGCGCCATTGACCAAGTCACCCGCAGCTGGGTTCAGTGCGGTCAACGTGATCGTCAGGTCTCTCGACGCACCAGCGGCCAACGGGCCACCCGTGAGCGAAGCCGTGCCATCACCGTTGTCGGTCCAGGCTCCCAATCCGACTTCGGCCGCACTGAGGACAAAGCCAGCTGGGAAGTAGTCGACAACATCGAATGTGGTCGCATCCACCGACCCCTGGTTGAACACGGTGATCGTGAACGTCACATCAGCACCAGGCTGGATGACTCCATCAGTCGCATCACCGAACGTGTCAGACGTGTACACCTTCTGAAGCGCAAGGTCGAAGATCTCCACGGTGATCGGTGCGGGGTCGTGGTCGTCCTCATCGGCTGCCCCGTTCCCGTCAGGTGTGTTATCGGTGACGTCATCAGTCGGAGCGCCAGGACCAGTCGGCTGAGCGTCGTTGCGCTGATTCGCATCAGGAATCGAATCGATATCGTTGCCGTCGTCGCTTGAGATTTCGGCCCAGTTGACGAAATCACCAGTCGCAGTACCAGCGGTCAACGTGATATCGATCGTTGTCGACGCACCAGCGGCCAACGGGCCACCATCGATCGTCGCCGTGTCACCAGCACCCGCAGACCACGCAGCATCATTCAACGTGAAACCAGCAGGCAAATAGTCGGTCACCGTGAACGTACCGGCATCGATCGTGCCCTGGTTCTCAACCGTGATCGTGAAGGTCACGTCAGCACCAGGAACAATCACACCATCAGTAGCAGCACCAGCAGTGTCAGATGTGTACACCTTGGTAAGCGCGAGGTCGAAGTTCGCAACCGACACTCCAGCAGGGTCATGGTCGTCCTCATCGCCAGAAGCATTGTCGACCTCATCATCGGTCGGTTCGCCCGGACCAGCAGGCTGAGAGTCGTTGCGTTGATTCGCATCAGCGGTCGAGTCCACATCGTCGCCATCGTCTGAGCTGATCTCGGCCCAGTTCACGAACTCACCCGGAGCGACCGAATCAGCAGTCAACGTGATGTCGATATCAACCGAAGCACCGGCAGCCAGCGGACCACCCGTGAACGTCGCCGTGTTACCAGCGCCAGCAGTCCAGGCTCCCAATCCAACTTCGGCCGCACTCAGGACAAAGCCAACAGGCAAGTAATCGGTCACCTCAAAGGAGCCCGCATCCACGTTGCCCTGGTTCTCAACCGTGATCGTAAAGGTGACGTCAGCACCCTCTTCGATGATGCCGTCAGTCGGCGCTCCCGAAGTGTCAGACGTGTACACCTTTGTCAGCGCAAGGTCGTAGACCGGAGCATCCACAACGCTGATCGGTGCGGGATCGTGGTCGTCCTCATCGCCAGAAGCATTGTCGACCTCATCATCGGTCGGTTCGCCCGGACCAGCAGGCTGGCTGTCATTGCCCTGATTCGCATCAGGTGTCGAGTCAATGTCATCACCGGAGTCCGAGCTGATCTCGGCCCAGTTGACAAAGTCGCCAATGGTCGCACCCGCGGTCATCGTGACATCGATGTCAACCGAAGCACCAGCAGCCAACGGACCACCCGTGAACGTCGCCGTGCCATCACCGTTGTCGGTCCACAAGAGCGTCTCATTCAACGTGAAACCCGCAGGCAAATAGTCGGTCACCTCAAACGAAGCGGCATCGACCGAACCCTGGTTCTCAACGGTGATCGTGAACGTCACGTCCGCACCAGGTGCGATCACACCATCGGTCGGAGCATCAAAGCTGTCGGACGTGTACACCTTCGTCAGCGCAAGGTCGAAGACCTCCACGGTGATCGGTGCGGGATCGTGGTCGTCCTCATCGCCAGAAGCATTGTCGACCTCATCATCGGTCGGTTCGCCCGGACCAGCAGGCTGGCTGTCGTTGCCCTGATTCGCATCAGGAGTCGAATCCATGTCGTTGCCATCATCAGAGCTGATCTCGGCCCAGTTCACAAAGTCACCGGCAGCAATGTCGGGGTCCGCCGTGAGTGTGATGTCGATCGTGGTTGACGCACCAGCAGCCAACGGGCCACCCGCGTACGTGGCTGTGTTGCCAGCGCCAGCAGTCCAGGCTCCCAATCCAACTTCGGCCGCACTCAGGACAAAGCCAACAGGTATGTAGTCGGTCACCTCAAACGAAGCGGCATCGATCGTGCCCTGGTTGAACACGGTGATCGTGAACGTCACATCAGCACCAGGCTCAATCACACCATCGGTCGGAGCACCCGAAGTGTCAGACGCATATACCTTCTGGAGTGCGAGGTCGAAGTTCGTGACGCTCACTCCAGCCGGGTCGTGATCGTCCTCATCGGCTGCCCCGTTCCCGTCAGGTGTGTTATCGGTGACGTCATCAGTCGGAGCGCCAGGACCAGTCGGCTGATCGTCATTGCCCTGATTCGCATCAGGTGTCGAATCAACATCGTCACCATCATCTGAGCTGATCTCGGCCCAGTTCACGAAATCACCAGGAGCAACCGAATCAGCGGTCAACGTAATCTCGATATCAACCGAAGCACCGGCAGCCAACGGACCACCCGAAATGGTTGCCGTGTTACCAGCGCCAGCAGTCCAGTCAGCATCGTTGAGCGAGAAGCCAACAGGGATGTAATCAGTCACCTCAAAGGAGCCCGCATCCACGTTGCCTTGGTTCTCAACGGTGATCGTGAACGTCACGTCAGCGCCAGGCTCAATTACACCGTCGGTCAGAGCACCCGAAGTGTCAGACGTGTACACCTTTGTGAGTGCAAGGTCGTAGACCGGAACCTCCACAACCGAGATCGGTGCGGGGTCATGATCGTCTTCATCGCCAGACGTGTTGTCAGTGACATCATCGGTCGGGTCACCCGGACCAGCAGGCTGAGAGTCGTTGCCCTGATTCGCATCAGGAGTCGAATCGACATCGTCGCCATCATCATCAGAGATTTCGGCCCAGTTCACGAAATCAGCAGTCGCAGTACCAGCGGTCAACGTGATATCGATCGTGGTCGACGCACCAGCGGCCAACGGGCCATCGGTGATCGTCGCCGTGTTACCAGCGCCAGCAGTCCAGTCAGCATCATTCAACGTGAAACCAGCAGGCAAATAGTCGGTCACCTCAAACGAAGCGGTATCGAGCGTTCCCTGGTTCTCAACGGTGATCGTGAACGTCACGTCCGCACCAGGTGCGATCACACCATCGGTCGGCGCATCAAAGCTGTCGGAGGTGTACACCTTCGTCAGCGCAAGGTCGAATACGCCGGTGACACCAATATCCATCGTGTGATCGGTGTCGGTCGCAGTGAAAGAAATCGTCGGGAGCCCGTTCACGTCTACCGCATCGGAGTCGTTGCCATCATCGGAACCAGCGTCGTTGACGGTGGTAATCGGGGTGTCGTCGTACGCGCCACCCGCAGCGAACACGCCGCCAGCGTCGTAGTTGTCTTGCGCGAGGCGAATTTGGTAGTCGCCTCCATGACGGTCGAAACCAGCAATGTCGTCGCTATGGAAGTAATAGAGCCCATCAGCGTCGGTCGTGGTCGTTGCGAGCACGTTGCCGTTGGCGTCGAGAAGTTCAACAACCGCGCCAATCACTGGCACCTCGGCGGGGTCAGCAATACCGTCAGCGTTGGCGTCAACCCACACCCGATTACCCACCTCGATTGGTGCGCTGCCGCAAAGGGCCTGAACATCACCAATACCAGCAGCCTTTTCGAAGCTGCCGAAGGTATCGAACTGGCTGCCCGGACCACCGTCATAGACGCGGTAACCACGAACGTGTTCACCAGCGTCGTGGTTTGCTGTGGTCTCATTTGCGAACCACTCGAGACCACCCGACTGCCACGTCTGAGCTGGGTTAATCGGGTCGAAGGCGTTAGAGATCAGATACGGGCGGCCCGGGATCTGTACGGGAGCACCCAGCGTTGTCTCTGCGTGGCCATTGTTGTAGTTGTCCCCGTCATAGAAGAAATCCGGGCCACTGGTCGGAAAGGTATAACCGGTGCCGGTAGATACCGCCCGCACCGTGTCTCCCGAGGAGACAGGTTGAGCAATCCTGTAGACGTTTCCGTCTCGCTCGTACAGGGCGTTCGCGCCCATCTGGTGGCCCCAAATATCCATGATGCCGATTACAAGATCGTCACCATCAACGGTAATATCTGATACCAACGGCTGGGCGTACCCCGTTGTACGGCTTGAATTGGAAGCGTAAGGCGGTTCGCTTACCCACGGACGCCACTCGGCTATGTCCGAGAAGTTCATGAGAGTGCCCGATTGGGAGCCGCGGCTGGTCGTCGGGATTGGGACATCCACCACGAAGGAGAAATTCGTACCATCGAAGTCGTAGATGGCAGCCGAGAGTTGGGTGGGGTCGCCCAGGACCGGCCCGCTCACAGCGCTCGTCGGACCCAGTCCCGCAGTAGTGGACTCTGCAGTACACGTTGCCGAAACCAAGACGCTTCCGTCAGTGTCAATGCCAAGACCGAACGGACGCAGATCGTCTTCAATACACGGTGCACCGAGCCCAGCTGCAGTGATGGCGGTTCGCACCACACCACCAGCATTCGCGCTTCCGTCCGCGTTAATCGGAATCGCGACAAGTTCCTTCTGCCCCAGGTCGACAACATAGAGCGTGCTCCCATCATGAGAGATCGCAATGTCACCAAGACCAGCCTTACCAACATCATCGAAGGCTTCGACATCGAGCTCCCAGCCATCGTTCTGACCCGAGTGCGGGTCGACAGCGTTCGCGTCGGTGGTGAAGAACTCGGTGACGTTGTTCGAAGGGTCGATGCGATAGATCGTGGTCGGGTTACCTGACGGACCAAGTTCGGTGTGGCGCTTCACCAACGATCCGGCATACACCGAGTCGTCCTGCGGACGCTCAGCAATGCCGTATACCGAGCCGACCTCACCCAAGGTCGCGCGGACGGTGTACGGGTCATCCTGGAATCCAGTTCCCTCGGTCGTGAGATTGTCGATGGCACCATCGATAAGCGATACCACCGCGGGCTCGGAGTCATGACCAGCGACGCCACCAAACAAGAAGCAGGTTGTCACGATCTCTGGCCGGTTCTCACAGAAGGTTCCTGGCGCCACAAGAGCGGCGCTGCCAACGCCACCGACACCACACTCGGCGGGATCGGTGATGAACTGTGTCAGCGGGCCGTTGTCCGGGCCGATCGGCGCTGATGCCCAATCGGTAGGCAGGCCACTGAAGTCGATGCGAATTGGAAAATCGGTGGTGTCGAGAGCGATGTCCCACTCACCGTCGATGTCGGTGGTGGTTGTCAGGACGGTGCCATTGTTGGTCGTGATCTCGACGTCAATGTCTGGCACCGGGTCGTCGAGCCAGTTGGCGTAGTCAGCAGAGATGTGGCTGTAGTCCTCGGAGCGCTCACCGTCGGCGTCATAGTCCTGGAAGACCAGTCCGCCGCACGTTGTCGGTGCGGCCAGCGCAGCGTTTGACTGGACTGCCAACCCCGCTGCACCGACAGTCAGGATCAGGACACTTAACAACAGGCTCTTGCGCAGGTTTCGAAACATGTCTCTCTGGCTTCCCTCGTGGACCGCACGTAGAGCGCGGCATGGCGGAGGGCCAATCGACTTTGATACCTACGAAGTTAGCTATATCAACGGAGATTAAGCACCAAAATTGGGTGCTCAAACGCAGCCCGTAGCGAGCTCTATCGGACGATCTTGATCTGATAGGCGCACGCAGCTGGCTGGCTGTTCGGGTTGGAGCGAACAAAGTCGGCCGACCCAATGCCATGGCTGAGCGTTGCCATGGTGAGATCGACACCGTCGAGGCTGACCGAGTGGACGCTCGGGCAACGGTTCCCTTGCTTTAGAAGGGCGTGATGTGGGTGTCGCCGTACTTGTTCCAACCGCTGTTTCCGGGCATGAAGTAAATCACCACCGAAAGCCACAGCGAGTACACACCAGCTACCAGTAGGACAAGCATGAACAGTGGTGCTGCGTCGGGGCCGAGCACAAGCGTGAGCACTACGGCGGGAATCGGGAGAACCGGCAGGACGAATAGTGGAGTGGCGGAACGGCCGGTGTCGTGCAGTCGACGCACCTGCAGCGCTAGGCCTGGGATGATTGAACAAAGAGAGAAGATCATGATGGGCGCAACCACAATAAGAGCAAGCCCCAGACCCTCGTCGCCTCCCTCCTCTACTCCGGCAACGCTCGAGTAACCAACAGCTAGCGCAGCACCAAGAAGCCAAAGTGCGATTTGCGCGACGGTCACGAACAGTAGGTACCACCAGAGCTCGGCCCGACACGAACGACCTCTGAAGTTGAAGTAGTTCTTGTAGGGAAGCAGCATCCACTTAAGCGGACTCTCGCCCTCACCATTCGTCGAATGCGCAGGAGTTAGGTACCCGCCCTCTTCCTCGTCGGCGGTTGGCTCGTCGTCGCCAAAGGTGTCAGGAATGTGGACGGCGGGCTTCTCGTCCATCGAATCCCAGTAGCTCGCAAGGTCGTTGGACAACATCGAGCCGTATTCGACTGGCTCCTCAGCAACAACGGCCGCCGTGGCCTGAGGCACAACCGGCGCTGCAACAGCCTCGATGAGGCGAGGCTCGCCAGTCCATTGCACGCCATCCCACCAGCGTTGTGTTTGGTGGATCGCCCTGCATGGTGTACCAACCTGCTGGAACTGTTTGTTGATCCGACATCCGCCCTATCCCTACTAACTTTCTCTTTCGGTGAGGAGCTCTTCACTCACCACTACCCCAATGTTCGGGTAGTGGCACTTGCCACTTGACCAGTTCATTTGGCCCACGCTCAAGATTTTGGCTGCATGCACCGAAACGATGTTCACGTGTAACGTTCTTCGCGTATCCAAATACTCCCCCTGCTCGGGAACACCGAGTGCATTCAAGACGGGCGGTCTTGACAAGGAGAAGTCATGCAGCACCTGTCCTTTCAGCCCGCCCATAGAAGGCCACGACATTCACCACTGCGCGTGCGATCTCGCGTCGGAGCACTGCTCACGATTGCGTTCATCGCGGCCACCCTCGCCGCGTCGACTAGCGCAGCCAGCGCGCAAGGCACCCGAACAAGCTGCGGCATCGCCCCTGCTGGAATGAACATCATCGAGTCAAACGCCCGGTTCATCCGAGGCACCGCCGGTGACGACTTCATATGCGGAGGAGCGTCCCGAAACATCATCCGTGGCCTCGCGGGCGACGACATTTTGCACGGCTTGGGCGGCAACGATCGACTCATCGGCGGCACGGGCAACGACGTCGTGCACGGCGGTTCAGGCAACGACGACATCCTCGCCTACGGCGGCTCCGACGTGCTCTACGGCGGAGACGGCAACGACACGTTCCGCGGAGGATACGGAAACGACGTCATGTGGGGCGGCCGTGGCAACGACATCCTCTCGGGTGGCTTTGGCAGCGACGAACTTCACGGTGGCGACGGCGACGATCGCCTGATCGGCGGCAAGGGCCCCGACATCCTCGCGGGCAATTCCGGCAACGACCGCTTGTTCGGTGGGTGGGGGGCCGACCAGATCAACGGCGGCTCGGGCAACGACATTTTGTTCGGCGGGTTGGCCGCAGACAGGCTCGACGGCGGAGGCGGCAACGACACGATTCACAGCGACGCCGCCGACGCCACCGCACCAACGCCCACCACTACCCCGCCTCCAGCGAACGAGGCCGCGAACCTGGCGCTCATTCGCTCCAACCCGACCCGCAACACCCAATTCGATAACAACCGCTTCGAAGACGTTCCCATCAACCAGATCGCCGTCAGCGATCTCACCGTCGACGGCGATATCTACAACGAGGTCCTGCTCGACACATCAACAAGCGGCTTCTTCCGAACGAAGTGCGAGGTCAGCCACTTCGCCTACGACGACCCCATCGTCTTCCCCGATCAGCCAGGACGTGCACACCTGCACATGTTCTTCGGCAACACAAAGGCCAACGCGTACAGCACCTTCGATTCGCTACTCAACACCGGCACCGGAAGCTGCAACGGCGAAGACCTCAATCGAACCGCCTACTGGATTCCAGCCCTGCTCGACCGCAACGGCAACGCACTCATTCCCTATGAGGTCATGGTGTATTACAAGAACGGCAACTTCCTGCTCGACGGAGCCAACGAACGCGCCGAGCCATTTCCCGACAACTTGCGCATGATCGCCGGCAACGGAGGCGCCACCTCTCCACAGACCGACTTCACCGGCGAGTGGGAGATCCTCCCCGTCGTCAGCTTCATGTGCGGCCCGGCCTACAACACGTTCGAGCGAAGCGCCCTCATTCCCGATTGCCGAGGAACAGGTCAAGGCCCCTATGCCGGCCGGGCACTCGAAATGCAGATTGCCTTTCCACAGTGTTACGACCCGAACAGCGGCACCTATCTCAACGACCAGAGCCACACCAGCTACAACGAAGGCAGCTACTACGGCGTGTATTGCCCCGACTCACACCCGCAGAAGATGTCGTCGATCATGTATCGAATCTTCTACAGCCCCGACGACTACGGCGGTGCGCTCACCGACGTCGTTCTGAGCTCGGACGTGAAACACAACGGCGCCATCATGCCCGGCGGCACCACCGCCCACGCCGACTGGTTCGGCGCGTGGCACCCCGAAGCGATGGACATGTGGATCCAGAACTGCAACAACACCCGAGCCGACTGCGAGATCGGCCTACTCGACCGAACACCGGCTATCTCAATGGTCGACCGCAAGCAGAACTTCTACCCGCCGGGCTACCTCGCCCCTGCCAGCGAGCTCGCCGCCCTATGCCCGGACAAGGCATTCGACCCCACCGACCCGTTGCGCTCGGTCGCCAGCTGCAAGCACGGTTAGGCGAGGTCCGTCGTCATCACTACAACCAGGGGCGTAGCTGAACCTTGGCGTCGACCATTCGGCCTGGCAGTTCGATCTGCCACTCGCCTTCTTTGATCCACGCTGGCGTGGCCAGCTCTCCGGCGTCGAGCTCGTCCTGTGGCCTGTATGCCCACGCCATGCCGACCGCCGCGCCGACCGTGTGGCCCCACATACCGTCGGTTACGTAACCGACGCGAACTCCGTTTCGATACAGCGGCTCGTTGTGATGCAGCAGCACCGACTCGTCGTGAACGGCAACCTGCACGAGGCGGCGGGTGTTGCCAGCTTCCTTCTGTGCGGCGAGAGCTTCCTTGCCGCGGAAGTCCTTGTCCCAGTCGACCGCGAAGTTCAGACCCGACTGCACAGGAGTGTCGTCGGGGGTGACCTCGTGGCCCCAGTGGCGGTAGCCCTTCTCGAAACGCAGCGAGTTGAGCGTGTGGTAGCCCGCAAGCTCCATGCCGTGCGGCTTGCCAGCTTCCATCAGCTGGTCGAACACGTGCACCGCAAACTCGGTGGGCACGTAGAGCTCCCAGCCAAGCTCGCCGACGTAGCTCATGCGGTTGGCCCGCACGTAGCAACTGCCGATGTCGATCTGTTGGTTGGTGGCGAACGGGAAGGCCTCTTCGCTCATGTCGGCCTGGGTGAGGCTCTGCACGATGTCTCGCGAGGCCGGGCCCATAACCGCCAACACGGCAAAGGCTGACGTGATGTCGGTGACCGTGGCATTGGCTTCGCTCACTCCCCCATTGCCATCCGGGTGATTGAGGATCGCCTGCTCGATCGCGAACAGATCGCGGCTGCGCGTGCCCGCACCGCCGATGACCCAGAACTCGCGCTCGCTGATGCGGCTGATGGTCAGGTCGGCTTCGATGCCGCCCTTGTCGTTGAGCCACTGGGTGTACACCGACCCGCCTACTTCGCCGGCCACCGGGCCCGACGACATGTAGCTGAGCACGTCAGCAGCGTCACGACCCTTGACCGAGAACTTGGCGAACGACGTGAGGTCGAACAGGCCAGCGGTTTCACGAACAGCTTTGTGCTCGATTGCGTTCGCCTCGTGCCAGTTCTGGCGGCCCCAGCTGTATTCGTACTCGTTCGAGATTCCAAGCTCGGGGCGAGCGTAAAAGTTAGGTCGTTCCCAACCCATCACCGAACCCCACGCTGCACCGTGCTCTTCGAGACGGTTGTGCAATGGCGAGCGTCGAACGTCTCGGCCAGTCTCATACTGGCGGTGAGGCCAATGCGGGGCGTAGAGCAATCCCAGGCCTTCAACCGTGCGGTCGCGAAGGAACTTCTCGGTGCCGTGGAACGGTTCGAAGCGGCGGATGTCGACATCGGCGAGGTCGATGTGCGGTTCGCCTTCGGTCATCCAGTGGGCGAGGGCCATGCCTGCGCCACCGGCGGACTGAATACCGATCGAGTTGAAGCCTGCAGCGATCCACATGCCGGGAACGCTCGGTGCTTCGCCAAGGATGTAACTGTCGTCGGGCGTGAAGCTCTCAGGCCCGTCAAAGATGAGGCGAAGACCGGTCTCGTGCACGATCGGCACTCGGTCGAACGTCGGTGGCAGGTACTCGGCCAAGTGATCCGAATCGGGGTCGAGGCTGATGAACGACTTGTCGGTCGGCGGAGGACCGACCGATGGCCACGGGTTCGCAACCGGCTCGAACAAGCCGACGAGCATTGCGCCGCCAGCTTCGGGCTTCAGGTAGGCGAACCGGTCGGGGTCGCGAAGGATTGGCCAGTCTTGATCGAGGCCTTCGATCGGCTCGGTCACGACGTAGTAGTGATGTGCTGCGTGCAGCGGAACCTGAACGTTGTGCTTGGCCGCAAGGTGGCGGGTCCACAAGCCACATGCCAAAACCACTTGGTCGGCTTCGATGCGTTCACCGTCATCGGTGATGACCCCAACACAACGGCCGTTCTCGACGATGAGGTCGTCGACGCCGGTGCCTTCGAACAACTTGGCGCCACCCATGCGAGCGCCCTTCATGAGTGCCTGGGTCACATCCGATGGCCCAACGGCGCCATCTTCGGGCAGCCAGATGCCGCCAACGATGTCGTCGACATGGCACATCGGGAACTTGTCGAGGATCTCCTTCGTCGAGATCTCCTCTGCCTCCACACCGAGGTATCGAGCCATGGCCGCAGTGCGACGGAGCTCTTCCCAGCGGGTCTCGGTGCTGGCCAGCGAAATGGCACCGGGTGCACGGAAGCCCGTGGCCTGGCCAGTCTCTTCCTCGAGGGTCTTGTACAGCTCGAGGCTGTACTGGGCGAGCCGGGTCAGGTTCTCGGTCGCACGAAGCTGTGCAACCAAACCAGCTGCGTGCCACGTGGTGCCACCGGTGAGCTCGTGGCGTTCGAGGACGACGACATCGCTGCGACCCAACTTGGTCAGGTGATACGCAATCGACGCACCAACAATGCCACCACCAACAACGATGACTTCTGCGCGATCTGGAACAGTACTCATTTATGCACCTACAAATCTGTGGTCGCTCAGCATGTCTATTGCCCGCTCACGGACCACAGATTCCTGACGTACAAATCTGTGGTCGCTCAGCATGTCTATCGCCCGCTGGCAGACCACAGAAATCTCTTTGCTAGCCACGGAGCTCCTCGTTGCTTGGGTCGTAGACAGGGCCGTCGAGGACGGTCGCCTTCTTCATTTCGTTGAGGATCAGCACGCCGAGCTCGGTGCCCGGTGCGGCGTGGTCGGCAGTGACGTAGGCAAACGCCAGGCTCTTGTCGACGGTGAATCCGTAGCCACCCGAGGTGGTGAGGCCAACGGCTGCAGCATCATCGTCAGCGCTAGCGAACACGCCCTCGCCACCATGACAGTCAGCTGCGGTCGGGTCGTCCAGGCCGCCGGTTTCGACGTCGAGGTAGACGAGCTTCCACGGGTTGCCCGACGGCGGCTTGTCGAGGGCGTCCTTGCCCACGAAATCGCCCTTGTCACGCTTGACGAAGAACTCGACGCCAGCCTGAATTGGGCCGATATCGTGGGTGAGCTCGTTGCGGGTGAGGTACATCTTCTCGATGCGAAGCGAGTTGAGCGCATAGCCACCGAAGTCGGCAATGCCGTGCGGTTCGCCTGCAGCCCACAATGCGTCGTAGACCGCTTCCATCTGGTCGACGTCCATGTGGAGCTCCCAACCACGAGCGCCGGTGAAGCCGACGCGAAGCGCGTACACGTCGATGCTGTCGTCGGGACTTCCGCCCGACATTCCCACTTCGCCGTCGTGGTCGTTCGCCTTCGGCTCACTCCCCCCGAGCGTCTTGATCGAGATTGGCTTCGCGGACAGGAACGGGAACGCCTCGTTCGACACGTCAGCGTCAGTGCATGCAGCGAGCACGTCTCGGGCGTGTGGGCCCACCAGCACAAGCACACCTCGCTTGGTCGAGTAATCGGTGATGGTGACGTCTTCACCATCGGCCACCGAATGGTTCAACCAGTCGAGATCTCGTTGCTCGCCCATGGCACCAGAGATGGCGTAGAACGAATTCTCCCCCGCCTTGGTGAGGGTCATTTCGGTCTCGATGCGGGCCTGATCGTTGAGCAGGTAGTTGAGCGAGATGCGGCCTTCCTTAGGGATGCGGCCGGTGGTGACACGGTCGAGGAACGACTCGGCGTCAGGGCCGGTGATCTCGTACTTGCTGAACGCGGTGAGGTCCATCATGGCCACGCGCTCGCGCACGGCCTTGCATTCCTCGGCAACAGCGCCGTACCAAGACGGACGACGGAACCCGTGCACGTCTTCGAGCGGCTGGTCTTCGGGGACAAACCACTTTGGCTGTTCCCATCCATAGAACTCGGTGAACATGGCGCGCTTGCCCTTGAGCTTCTCGTACAAGCTCGAGATGCGAACCGGCCGGTTGGCAAGACGTTCCTCGCCCGGTGGGTGCACCCGGAACATCCACTCGTAGTCCTCGACCGCCTTGGGGTCGATGTAGTCGTGGGTGGCCCAGCCAAAGCGGCGAGGGTCGTAGTGGCGCAGACTCAGCTCGGTCTCTCCGTGCACCATCCAACGGGCAAGCTCACGGCCAGCACCCGGACCCCAAGCAAGACCAATCGACGATCCGGTGTTGAGCCAGTAGTTCTTCAAACCGGGCGCCGGGCCAAGCAGCATGTGGCCGTCGGTGGTGTGGGTGATGGCACCGTGCACCCAACGCTTGATGCCCACCTCGCCCATCGACGGAGCTCGATTGAACGCTTCTTCGAGCCATGGGGCGATCTTGTCGATGTCTTCGGGGAACAGCGGGTTCTCGGCTTCCCACGGGACGCCGTCCTTCCAGCACTGCTCGGCGCCGGTGTGTTCGTAAATGCCGATGAGACCAGCGGTCTGTTCCTGGCGGATGTACCCGGCAGCCCGGTTGTCACGCATGACCGGCATTTCCCAATCGAGGTTGGCGGCCATCTCGGGAATCTCTTCGGTGACGAGATAGTGGTGCAGCACGTTTGCTTGCGGAACGATGAAGCCACTCATCGCTGCCACCTGGTCGCCGTAGCAACCAGCAGCGTCGACGACGTGCTCGCAGGTGATGGTGCCCTTCTCGGTCACGACCTGCCATTCGCCGTTGGCCTGCTGGTTGACCTCGAGCACACGGTTGCGGCGGCTGATCTCGGCGCCCTTGGCCCGGGCGCCGTTGGCGAATGCCATGGTGACGCCCGATGGATCGACGTGGCCTTCACCTTCGGTCCAGATGCCGGCAATTACATCATCGAAGTTGTAGAGCGGGTTGAGCTTTCGCAGTTCGTCGGGCCCAAGCAATTCGATCGGGTAGCCGAGGTAGCGGCCGATGCCGAGGTGGGTTCGCAGGGCCTCCATCTCGTCTTCGGTGTACGCCACACGAATGCCACCCGGCGTGTGCAGCGAGATCTCCTGGCCGGTGTCAGCGGGAAGGTGGTCGTAGAGCTCGAGCGCGTAGTGATGGAACGCGGCGGTGGTGTAGTCGCCAACCGACCGCGTGATCTGGCCAGCAGCGTGCCACGTCGAACCCGATGTGAGCTCGGCCTTCTCGACGAGGATGGTGTCGGTCCAGCCTTCGAGGGCCAGGTGGTACAGAAGCGACGCCCCGTGCACTCCGCCTCCGATAATGACAACTCTTGCGGTCTCGCGCACCAGGGAATCCTTGCGATCTGGGCTGATTACAGCCTCTAGCAGTTTAGTTATAGGGTCTCACTTCCGACGGGAAACGACAACCCGAGGCAACAGAATTTGTGCCGCCGGACACAGTGGGTTCCATCCGGATCAGGCGACCACTCCGCCATGTGTCGCTATGAGAGAGATTCCCGCATTGGGTGCTCACTATTGGTTGTCGCTACAGTTCTTTCGGCGTGGACGGGTGCACAGGAACGGTATCTCTCTCTTCATGAATTCTCGATGGCGAACCTTCATCGTCGCTTCACTCGCCGCACTGCTCGCAAGCACCTTGGCGGCATCGCCAGTTGCGGCCCAACAACGCTCGGTCGACATTGCGGTATTCGCAAAGGGCGGCACGGGCGCCGAGCAACTCGAGCTGCGCATCGATGGTCGCACGGTCACCACGTTCACCATGACCACAGCCCTGCGCGAGTACAACTACTCCACCAGCAAAAGCGTCGGGGCAAACTCGCTCGCGCTGCACTTCGTGAACGACGCCTCGGTCGCCAAGGGTGATCGCAACGTCACCATCGATCGGGTCCACGTAAACAACGAGCAGTTTCAGACCGAGGCTCCATCGGTCGAGCTGCTCGGAGCTTGGCACAACGGCTCGTGCAAGAGAGCGGGCAAGCATCAGCTCGAAACCCTCACCTGCAACGGCTACGCAAAATTCAGCATCGGTTCAGCTGGCACGCCTCGCGCACCGCAACCCCCCGCTCCAAGACATCCCAAAGCTGCCTTCCCGAAAGCCGGCAACAACGGCAACCACGGCTGCGTCTCTAACTGTCGGGTCGTCGGCTTCCAAGACTTCGACGGCCAGAAGAACGCGATCCTCGAGAACGTCATCATCACCAACCCAACCGGCCCATGCATCTCGATGCGCCAGGCGGAGAACATCACGATCCGCAACGTCACCTTGCGCAACTGCGGAACCCGCCCCGACGGCAGCATCCCGCAACGCAAGATCGTCAACATCGTGAGTTCGAAGAACATCGTGATCGCACACTCTCTGTTCGCAAACAATGCGCCAGCAAGCGAATCGAACTACGACCTCATCAACATTCGCAACGGGGTCAACGTCAAGCTCTACAACAACGAGATCCGCAACGTCACCAGCAACGCTCCCCCCGCCCGAGACGATGGGGGCAACCGGGCAATTCTTGTCTCGGGAAACCTCACCAAGAACCTGATCATCGACCGCAACGACTTCTACAGCCCCGGACGCAACGCTATTCAGATCAGCCGGGCTCGCCGAGTTGAAGGTGTGCGCATCACCCGCAACCGAATCGAAGGCCGCAAGGCGTGGGATTCGGACTTCGAGGACATGATCAACTTCTTTTCGACCACCGGCACTGCGGCCAGCCCAATCGTTGTTCGAGGCAACTATCTTCGCAACGGAGGGCCAAGCCCAAGCGGAACGGCGATCATCCTCGGCGATGGGCGCAACAAGTTGGGCACCGGTTATATCAACGTCGTCAGGAACGTGATCGTCGACCCAGGTCACGTAGGCATCAATGTTGCCGGCGGCCACAACTTCGTGGTGAAGAACAACATCATCTACGGCGGAGCTGACGTTGGGCGTTGGACCGCAACCGGGTTCACCATCAACCACTACCGCTACACCCCCGCCTGCCGCGATCACAAGATCTTCGGCAACCGGGTGTACTTCAAAAACCAATACCCCCAACATGACGGCACGAACCATGTGTGGAACCCGATGACCTGCACCAACAACGTGCGCGTACACAGCAACACGTTCGGTGATCCTTCCCTCAGCTATCGGGTGTGGAATCTCAAATAATTCGGTTTCTCACAATTTTTGGCTATATCGGCTAACGAACCTTGGCCCCTATCCGATAGAGGGGTATAAGAGCGGGACCTCCAACTCGTCGTGGGACGGAACACGGCGAGTTGGGGGGTCGGCGCTTCACGACACGTCGTCGCCATACATGTGGCCGAGCGGGTCCGAGATCAGTTCGATTCGTTCACCGTCGGGGCCGCGAAAGTAGATCGACGTGTCGTGCTCGAAGTCGAGTTCGATGCCATGACGGTCGAGTGAACCGCGGGCCTCACGGTGTTGCTCGGGGGTCATCGAAATTGCGATGTGGTGCATGCTGCCAAGCACCTCGGCGTACTCCCCAAGATCCAGACCAGGAAAGTCGAAGAACGCCAGCAGGTTGCCGTTGCCGATGTCGAAGAAGAAGTGCGTCGAGTTGTCGTAGTCGCGGTTCTCGAAAAGCTCGGTCAACGGAAAACCAAGGACCCCTTGGTAGAAGCCAATGGTTGCTTCGACGTTCGATGACAGCAGCGCAATGTGATGCATACCGCGAGCTGACGATGGCGGCCTGTCTCCACGGGGGCGCAGATGGTCTGCTCGCAACTGAGCCCACTCTTCAAGTCGGGTGCTGGTGCTGGGCGCTTCGTCAGTACTCATGGTTCAACCGTACCGGGGCGATTCCTCGTCACGGATTTCGCACAGTAGGCTCGCGCGTCATATTGCGGGCAACCGCGCCTGCACCACCGTGTGCAGGTTCTTGGAAGGGAATCCATTTATGAAGAACAGCAAATTCTTCCGCCTTATCGCCGTGATCTTCGCCGTGTCGATGATCGCAGCAGCATGTGGTGGCAGTGACGCAACCGACACCGCAGCCGAAGGCTCGGGAGACGGCGAAGCAATGGCCGACGGGGACTTCC
The DNA here is from genome assembly GCA_938038785.1 of uncultured Acidimicrobiales bacterium. Classification (GTDB taxonomy): domain Bacteria; phylum Actinomycetota; class Acidimicrobiia; order Acidimicrobiales; family SHLQ01; genus SHLQ01. The sequence continues at coordinate 19,839 of CALHTB010000070.1, read as the reverse complement.
TCGTCGACCTCGAGGGCCGTTCGATCAGCATCGCTATCGAGAACGCATACCTGCCGTTCAATTACATCGATGCCGAGACCGGCGAGCCCGGCGGCTGGGACTATGCAGCGATCGACGACATCTGCAGCCGTCTGAACTGCGTACCCGATTACCAGACCACCGACTGGGACGGAATGATCCTCGCAGTATCCAACGGTCAGTTCGATGTTGCCGCTGACGGCATCACCATCACCGACGAACGCGCCGAGATCGTCGACTTCTCCGATGGCTACATCAACATCGACCAGCGCATCCTGGTGAACACCAGCGACGACGAGATCACCGACAGGGACTCACTCGCTGGGTCCGACTGCATGGTCGCAATCCAAGGCGGCACCACCAACGAAGCAACCGCCATCGACATCGTCGGCGAAGATCGCCTCACCTACTTCGACGAGTTCGCGTTCGTCATCCAGTCGGTTATCGCTGGCGACAGCTGCGCAACCATCATCGATGAGACCGCAGGTCAGGGCTACGTCGGCGAGAACGCTGACGACATCAAGCTTGTCGGCGGAAGCCTCTCGGCTGACCAGCTCGGCTTCGTCTTCCCGCAGGGCTCTGACCTCGTTGATCCGTTCAACCAGGCCATCGCCGCAATGAAGGCAGACGGCACCATGGAGAAGCTCGGCAACGAGTACTTCTCGGGTGCATTCAGCATCACCTACGACGACATCGAGTAATCGTTCACTACCCGGAATGGGTAGTTGATCGGTAAGTGTGTTTCGATTGCGGGGCACCGGAGAAGTCCGGTGCCCCGCATTGTCGTTTTCAAGGGGCGAATATGCAACAATTGGAAGCTGCGCGCGGCCGGGCGCACGTACCACTTAAGCGGCGCGCTGAGGAAGAGGCGTGGTGGCAGTCAGCCCCGTGGTGGGTCGGCATCATCGTCGCCGTAATGGTGGCTATGGGCCTCAAGATTCTCTTCGATGAGGACTACGACCTGGCGTGGAAGAACATCATCCCGGGTGTGTGGATCACCATTCGCAGCACGATCTACATCTTCCTCATTGCATTGATACTCGGGCTGCTCGCTGGCCTTGGGCAGGTCTCGAACAACGTCGTTGCCCGAAACGTCGCACGGGCCTATGTCGAGCTCGTTCGGGGTATTCCGATTTTGCCGTTGATCTTCACCCTGGCCCTGGTCATCATCCCCGACGTCTCGGCCGCGGTTGGCGCCGAGAACAGCGTTCCCAACGATTGGCGAGCAATCCTCGCCCTTGCCCTTATCTATGGCGCATATATGGCCGAGATCTTCCGCGGCGGCATCCAGTCCATTGCCCGAGGCCAAACCGAAGCGGGCCGTTCGCTCGGACTGAGCCGCCGCCAGACAATGCGGTCGGTAGTTATGCCGCAGGCCGCGCGCTCGATCATCCCCCCAATCGCCAACGACTTCATTGCCATCTTGAAGGACACGTCGCTGCTGTCGGTGGTGGGCGTTCTCGAAATTACGCGCCGGACTCGTCAGTACAGTGCCTCGTCTTTCAAGTTCCCAGAGGCCTTCTTCACGATGACCTTCATTTACTTGGCCCTCGTGCTTGCGCTATCTACGGTGCTCACCCTCTTCGAAGCCCGCATGACCCGAGACCGGGCAGGTGAACGATGAACATGATCTCGGTGCAGGGCCTGCATAAGACGTTCAACAAGACCATCCACGCAGTGCGCGGGGTCGACCTCGAGGTCGCAGCTGGCGAAGTGGTGGTGATCATCGGCCCGAGCGGTTGTGGCAAGTCGACCATGTTGCGCTGCATCAACCTGCTCGAGGTTCCCACCGAAGGCGAGGTGTCGATCGACGGCGCCGACCTGATGGACAAGGGCACCGACCTTGACCTCGTCCGTGCCGAAGTGGGCATGGTGTTCCAGAGCTTTAACTTGTTCCCGCACCTCACCGTGCTTGACAACATCACGTTGGCCCAAAAGAAGGTTCGCAAGCGCAGCAAGGAAGACGCCGAGGTCGAGGCACGCAAGCAGCTCGAACGCGTTGGCATCCCTGACAAGGCCGACGCGTACCCACGGCAGCTTTCCGGCGGACAGCAACAGCGTGTTGCGATCGCCCGGTCGTTGGCCATGGGACCCAAGGTCATGTTGTTCGACGAACCAACGTCGGCTCTCGACCCCGAGATGATCAAGGAAGTGCTCGACGTGATGCTCGAGCTCGCCGAGATCGGGATGACCATGGTCGTGGTCACCCACGAGATGGGCTTTGCCCGAGCGGCTGCGGATCGTGTCGTGTTTATGGATGAGGGCGTGATCGTCGAAACTGGCCCGCCCGACGAGATGTTCTCGAATCCAAAAGAAGAACGCACCAAAGCGTTCTTCGACCAGATCCTGCCCTAAGCGGCCAAACAACCCGTCTCAGCGGTTGCCCTGCTCTTGCGCGCGCTCAAACCAAAGTGGCGAATCACGTTCGTAACACAACTGCAGGAATTGTCATGTGACAAGAATCTGACAAAGAGTGGTTGCTGATGTCGTGGATTCACCTCGCGTAGCGGCTAGTGTTCTCAACGAACTACACGTGGTGGAGACCAGCTGAAGTGATTACGGAACGTGAGCAAATGGGTGAGCAAGAAGCGCATCAATCCGCCCGCACGATGCGGCTTATTGCAGTTGCGTTACTTTCTCTGACCGCAGCCGCGGCAGGGTTCATCATCAGCAATCCAATTAGCGCTAATAGCGCCACCGCAATCGCCGTTAACGCACGTGGCGACGCCGGTGGCGAGAAGATCGAAGTCATCGCCGACGGCAAGCTTCTCAACACCTTCACCCTCGACAAGTCGCTCAACACCTTTACCGCAACCGCACCCACCCATCCCAGCAACGTGCGAGTTCGTTTCATCAACGATCGCCGTTCAAACGGGGTCGACCTTAACGCCGTCGTCGAGTCGATCGCGGTGGCCGGCAAGTCGTACTCCCCCACCGATCGTTCCGTACTATCCACCGGCACCTATCAGCAGGGCCGTGGTTGTTCGGAGGGCAATGTCCGCTCGGTTCGCCTTCACTGCAATGGATATTTCGAGTTCCGAATCGGCGCCGCTGCGCCTTCAGCTGCCGTCACCGCAGCCCCAACCACGGGAACACACCGCGTCGAAGTGCGGGCTCAAGGCGCCACCGGCGAAGAGCGGGTCGAGTTGCGTCTGGGCGCAGAGGTCCTGGCCACATGGCGCCTCACCAAGTCGCCAGCCAGCTACACCTACGACCTCAATCGTTCGCCTTCCGGACAAGCGCTGAACGTCGCGTTTGTCAATGACGCTCGCTCGAGCGAGCGAGACCGCAATGTGCAGATCGACTTCCTGGCGGTCAACGGCCGCAAGATCGAGGCCGAGGATCCATCGGTGTATTCCGAGGGCAGCTATGAGCGCTCAACGGGCTGCGCTGGCGGAAACAAGCGCAGCGAGGTCCTTCATTGCTCAGGCTTTATGCGCTTCTCAATCCCAGCAGACGCACCGGCTCGTGCCGCTGCAGAAGTTGCCGAGACCCCGGTCGCCGAAGTCGCCGAGCCCGTTGAGGTTGAAGACAGCGATCCAGCCGCCGCCGTTGCTGAGGGCCCAGTCGCCGAATCAGTCGCCGAAGACGTCGCTGCCGCTGAGGAAGCTCCAGTCGAACAGCAAGTTGCTGCGGTTGACGTTGCGCCAACAACGGTTGCCCCAACAACCACCACCACCACCACAACAACCACCACAACAACGACGACCACCACCGCTGCCCCAGCGCCCACTGAATTGCCGATCTCAATCTTTGCTCGTGGCAACACCGGCGCTGAACGGATCGAGCTGCGCATCGACAACCGCACCGTTGCCAAGTACACGGTGGCCAAGGGCTTGAAGGAATACAAGTACACGTCCAATCGAGATATCTCGAGCCGTGCATTGGCGATTCACTTCGTCAACGACAGCCGGGTCGGCGGAGACCGCAACGTCACGCTCGACCGCATCGTCGTGGGTGGCCAGCAGTTCCAGACTGAAGCATCCAGCACCGAAATTCTCGGTAGCTGGACCAACGGCTCGTGCAAGCGAACCGGCAACCACCGCGCCGAAGTTCTCACGTGCAACGGCTACGCAAAGTACGACGTTGGAAACGCCGGAAAGCTACAGAACACGGTCGCTCAAGCCCAGGCCGCCCAACCCGTGACTGTCGCTGCGTTCCCTAAGGCTGGCCACAACGGCCAAGTCGGCTGTGTCAACAATTGTCGCACCGTTGGCTTCCAGGACTTCGATGGCGCCAACGGCGCAGTACTGCAGAACGTCATCATCTCGAACCCTGGCGGCCCGTGCTTGTCGATCCGCGATGCCTCGAACATCACCATCCGAAACGTCACCCTTCGCGACTGCGGAACCAACGGGCGAAAGAGCGGCAAGGCGATCGTCGACATCACCAACTCCTCCAACGTGACCATCACCGGCTCCAAGTTCACCGATAACTCGTCGCGGTCGGTTACCAACTACGACCTGATCTACATCAAAGACAGCAGCCAGGTCACCTTCCGCAACAACGAGATCCGAAACGTCAACAGCAATACCAGCGGAGGCCGCGCAGACAACGGAAACCGTTCCATGCTTGTCACGGGCAACCGGATGCGGAACCTGACGATCGAACACAACAGCTTCTATAACCCCGGCCGCAACGCACTGCAGATCACCCGAGCGCAGAACATCACCGGCATCCGGTTCACCAACAACCGTGTGGAAGGCCGGGCTCGCTGGAATACCGAGTTCGAAGACATGATCAACTTCTTCTCGGCCAGCGGCACCTCAAATAGCCCGATCGTTGTTCAAGGCAACTACCTCCGTAACGGTGGACCTAGCTCTAGCGGAACCGCCATCATCTTGGGCGACGGCGAAGGCCGAGCAGCGAGTGCCTACATCAACGTCGAGCGAAACGTCATCGTCGACCCCGGCCATGTCGGCATCAACGTCGCCGGCGGACACCACTTCAAGGTGAAGGACAACATCATCTATGGCGGCAGCAACGTCGGTATCTGGACCGCTACCGGCCTGACGATCAACCACTACCGCTACACCCCCGAATGCCGTGACCACGTGATCTCGGGCAACCGGGTGTACTTCAAGAACCAGCACGGCCAGCACAACGGCACCAACCACATGTGGAACCCTCGGACATGTCGCGACAACGTGAAGTTCTACGACAACAACATCGGCGATAAGTCGCTCAGCTACAACGTGTGGGACCTCGACTGATTTTCCCGGGCTTCGCCCTCCAGGACTCGGATCCGTACGCAAAGACTCGCTGCGCTCGTAGGGGCTCCCTCGACCTCGCGCCTGCTGCGCCAGAGGCACCTTTACGTCGCTCGTCCCTCCCTCCTAGGGAGCTGACGAGTCCTCAATGCGTATACATGTTCCGCGTTGACTGGAACAGCCCCAGCTGTCGCAGAGATTTGTTCTGTTCCCGGGTTACACCGCCACCTGTGCTCTCGCGTTCAGCTGGTATCCGTGCCGCTATCGCTTCTGGATGTCAACGCGAGGGTCTGACCCCATCGTTGACACCGCCACCTGTGTACTCCGTGGTCTGACCCCATCGTTCACGTCTTCGTTTCCAGGTCTAGGTTGAGTCGGAGATGCTGTCGTCTCTTGCCGGGGGTGGCGGGATGAGTTTGCGGCGGCGAGGTTTGCGTTTGGGGATCATGTCACGCATTTCTTCGAGGCTGCCGAAGCACAACAGTTGATCGTTCGTTTCGAGCACAAGAGATGGCCGTGGGTTCGGGATTACCTCGGTGCCGCGTTGCACCGTGAGCACAGTGATATCGCGTTCGTCGAGCCCAGCCTCGCCCAAGGTTCGGCCGACAAACGCACCGTCATCACGGACCAGCAGTTCGGCAACGCCATAACCGCGTGACACCGATAGACGTTGACGCACATCGAGCTCGGGGAAGGCCACCTGGTTGTCGACATAGTCAACAATGATGCGGGCAATGTCTTGGCCGGTAGCTCGTTCGATCCCTTGAAGGCCCGGTGACGAGTTGACCTCCATCACAAGTGGCCCACGGTCGCTCTCAAGCATGTCGACACCGGCAACTCGCAATCCCATGATCTGCGCGGAACGAACGGCTGCGAGCTCATAGGCCGCATCGAGCTCGATCTTCTCGGACGTGCCGCCCCGGTGCAGGTTCGAGCGGAAATCGTCGCCGCCCGATGATCGGCGCATGGCCCCGACCACTTGGTCGCCTACGACAAACGCTCGCACGTCTGTGCCCGAGCTTTCGGCGACGAACTCTTGAACAAGCACGTTCTGCCGCGTTGCTTGCAGCGTTTCGATCATCGCCTGGGCCACCGTGGCGTCAGGAGCCAGCATTACGCCGATGCCCTGAGTACCTTCGAGCAGCTTGACGACGACCGGCGCGCCTCCAACTCGTTCGATCGACGCCTGAATGTCGGTACGGTCGCGAACGAAGGTGGTTGCGGGCATGCCGATGCGGTGGCGAGAGAGAATCTGATGCGCGTGGAGTTTGTCCCGGCTGTTTCGAATACCTGCTGACGTATTCGGCGTGTATACGTCCATTTGCTCGAACTGACGAACAACGGCGGTGCCGAAGTAGGTCACCGACGAGCCGATGCGAGGCAGAATCGCGTCGTAGTCGGATAGCTGGTTGCCCGAGTAGTGCAGGTCTGGCTCGTCGCCGCTGAGGTCAATGGCGAAGCGAAGGGTGTCGAGGATGCGTACCTGATGGCCCGCTTCGATGGCGGCTGCTTTCAACCGTTGAGTCGAATAGCTCCGTGGTTCTCGGGAAAGAATCGCGAGCCTCACTACACTCCTGCTGTTCGAGGTGACATGACTTTTCTGTCACCGAATGTAGTCAACGTTGGCACCACTGCCACCGAGGAGCGCAACATCGTGGCTGTACGAGCCCCGTTCGAAATCGGAACACACGAGATCAAAGCCGGCCGTCGCGCCCATGTGGAGCTGCCGGTTTCCCGTCTGATTACCGGTGAACAAATGTCGATGCCGGTCACCGTCTTCCATGGTTCGGCTGATGGCCCGACCATCTGGATCAACGCGGCTATCCACGGCGACGAACTCAACGGCGTCGAGATCGTAAACCAGGTAATGGCATCACTCGACCCGAAGCAACTGCGCGGCACAGTGTTGGCGGTGCCCGTCGTGAACATTCACGGCTTTATCACCGGTGACCGATACCTACCGGATCGCCGCGACCTAAACCGGTCGTTCCCGGGCAGCAAGAAAGGCTCGCTCGCAAGCCGGCTTGCCAATCTGTTCATGACCGAGATCGTCAGCAAGTGCGAGGTCGGCATCGATCTCCATACGGCCGGAAACAACCGCACAAATCTTCCGCACATTCGTGCCAACCTCGATGACCAGCGAACGCGCGAATTGGGAGAAGCTTTCGGCGCGCGACTTATGCTGCATGCGAAGAACCGCTCGGGCACGCTGCGCTCGGCTGGAACGAAAGCAGGAGCCGTCGTCTTGTTGTACGAAGCGGGCGAACCAATGCGCTTCAACGACTACGCGATCAGCGCTGGCGTCAACGGTGTGCGACGGGTTCTTAGCCACCTCGAAATGGCCGATTTCGATGGGCCGCTCGCCGAACGCGTGCCGTTGTCTCGAAGCTCGCGCTGGGTACGCGCGTCTCGCAGTGGCGTCATTCGCCTCGAGGTCGACATCGGCGACATGGTCGAAGCCAAGCAAGAGATGGGCACGATCATCGATGCCTTCGGCAAACGTCTCAGTACGATCCGCGCAAGCCGTTCGGGTTTGGTCATCGGCCGCACGATGTACCCGCTTGGAAACCAAGGTGATGCCCTTGTCCACATCGCCACGCTAGAAGACACCACTCAAGACCAATAGGTCAGACGGTCTGCCATATGAGCCGAAAGCCCCACTTTTTGCTCAAGTGACTACGACAGTGTGGCGAAGCTATCAACATGAATAATGTCGCCAGCCCCACGACGAACCACAACTCGTTGGCAGTTCCTCCACCTCCGGTGATTGTGAACTCGGCTCCGGCTCCTCCCATCTTGCTCAGCAGCGAGGGCCCGCGGCCACCACTCACCGGGCCAGTTGCTCAACCGGTCGAGGCCGAGTCGGACGCCGCGTGGTCCACCGGCGAGATCGACAAGATCACAAGCTTCGGTGCCTCGGTGATCGGCGACGCGCCGATCAACCGCGTTGAGGTGCTGAGCAACAGACTCGTTCCCGGTAGCGACGGCTCGATCGAACATGTCGTGTTGACGAACCATGCCGTCACCATCATCCGTTCGACTCCCCTAAAGGGACGGGTTCGAGTCGCAAGAAACAACGTGTACGTCGGCGGGGTCAGCTGCAAAGTGCTGCTCACCGGGCTCGAAGCTCGCGTCGAGACTGTGCGGCACCTGGTTGGTGGCGACTCACTGGTTTACGGTGCGCTGTTCTTATCCAAGCAACGCAAGACACCTCTGAAGAAGTTTGGAACCGTGTCGATCGGGTCTCCTCGCACTGTCGTGCAAGCGCTCACCGAGGCACATTGCGCCGTTCCGCCGTCGCCGCATCTGAAGGCGTTGACCGCCGAGCTCGACGGCGTATTTCTGCCGTACGACAAGCTCACCGGTCCGGCGGTCTCGGGCAGCGACTGGGCCCATGGCGAGTGGTCGTAACGACAGATGATGTCGTAACACCGATGGCGAGCCGCCGAGGGCTACGCTCGCCGAATGGATTCGAACGACGATCAGGTACTCGAGCTTCTTACTGAGATTCGTGATCTCCTCAAGGAGGCGGTGCGACCCGACCGCCGTCAGCGAGTCGATGCGATCGATCTAGTGAACCAACTAGGCACAGCGCCTGCCATCAAGCCGCTTCGTCACTACTACGCGTGGAACGACCGCTGGGCAAAGCTCCTCGAAGAGCGCAACCGTCGCGCCGCCAGCCACACCTATGACTTCGTCGAAGCCGAGATGGATTCGGCCATGTTCACCATGGACCAGTTCGATGTCATCGACGGCATGAAGGAGGAGATCGACGCCCTCGGTGGCCAGCTCCTCGACCTTGGCGTATACAAGGGGGCCTCAACGCGTCGCCTCGCTCGCACGTTCCCCGACGAGATCATTCACGGCTTCGATTCCTTCGAAGGATTGCCCGAGGCGTGGGCACACGTTCCTCGTGGCACGTTTGGCGACATGGCCGGGACGCTGCCCGATATGCCCGACAACGTCCAGCTCTACAAAGGGTGGTTCTCCGAGACTCTCCCGGTGTGGCGACAGGAGTACCCCGGTCAAATCTCGATGCTTCGGGTCGACTGCGACATTTACTCATCGACCGTCGACATCTTTGATGCGGTGGGCGACATGTTGCACCCCAATTGCATCATCGTGTTCGACGAGCTGATTGGCTACTACGGTTGGCAACTCCACGAGCACAAGGCCTTCATGGAATTCGTTGAAGCCAAGGGCCTCAGCTACGAATACGTCGCCTACGGCCTTACCTACACAATCGCCAGGCTCACGACCGCCTGATTTGCCCTCCCTCTTAGGGAGCGAGGACGTTCATCGCTTCTAGGGCCCGCTTGTGGCAAACCGGCCATTGGGTATTTGGCCGTGTTGCTTCCCACCAAACCTTGGTCACCTGATCCTGCACGTTGGCGGGAACCAGATGCGGCAACACCCCGTCGTATTGCGGGAACCCGGCGCGCTTGGTGGCCGCATTCCAGGTATTGGGGAGCCACTGCACGCCTCCGTAGAAACCGTTTCCAGTGTTGATGGCGTGATTCGTGGTCGACTCGCAATTGAGCATTGCTGCTAGGCCCGTGTCGGTAAGCAGCGGCCATCCAAACTCGTTGACACCTTGTGGGGCTTGAGCTGCGGGAACCGCATTGCCAGCCGGAGGCGGAGTCTTATCAACCGCGACAGTCGTGGGTGTTGGCTCGGGTGCAGGCTCCGGGTCGGGCTTCGGCGTTGGAGCCGTGGCGTTGACCGCGTTGCCATCGAAGTCGATGTCGCAGAAGGTGAGCTTGTCGCCGTCATCAATATCGCACCGATCACGGCCTGTTCCGGCGTTGAGGATGTCGGCGCCAGCGTCGCCATCGAGGGCATCGCGCCCCGGTCCGCCAAAGAGGCGGTCTACGCCATCATCTCCAGAGAGAATGTCGTCGCCGACACCCCCTTCGAGACGGTCGTTGCCCGGGCCACCAGCGAGCTTGTCTTTTCCGCGAAGCCCGCGGATGAGGTCTTTGCCTTCGCCACCAAACAGCGTGTCAGACCCGGCGTTTCCGACGATGAAGTCATTTCCACTCTCACCTGAGATTCGGTCGTTGCCGCCCTGGCCGAGAAGCCGGTCGTTGCCCGAGCCGCCGACGAGACGATCTGCGCCCCATCCGCCTCGGCCTCGGTCGTTCCCTGCCCCGAGTGAGAGTTCGTCGTCCCCCGGCCCGCCTGAAACACGGTCGTTGCCGTCGCCAGCGTTGATGATGTCGTTTCCGGCGCCACCGCAGATGACGTCACCGGCGCCAGCCCCGCTAAGAACATCGTCACCACCGAAACCAAGGATGAAGTCTCTGGTGGTATTGCCGCCGATGAGGACGTCGACCCCAGCAGTACCGAGCTGGACTCGGTATCCCTGGGCTTCAGCGGTTTCGGCTGTGAGCCCTAAGCAGAACGTGTCGGGCGTCTGGGCAGCTGACGCATTTCCTGCAGTGATTGCTGAGACGAGCAGAAACGCCGCCCCAACCGATGCGACTCGGGTTTTGTTGGTTGCCATAGGAAGATCTTCTTCGAGTGCTTTCTGCTCGACGCTCTCTGATGAATGCGCCCCGCCGGTACTAGTCGAATAGTCATGAGGCATAGTCATGCCGACCTATCGACCGTAACAGTTCGTAACTAAACCGCAATACTCGGCCGGGCTGCGCTCGCAAATTGGCTACTGGGCCGTTTGGCCCAATTTTGCAACGATTCGAGGAATTTAGATCGATCCAACAAATTCGAGAATTGAGGTCCGCTGATCCTCATTGAAGCCATAAATGAGGGCGCTGCTCTGTGTCAGATCGGGTGTGAGCACCATCATCTGGGAGTTGGCTTGAACCCCAAGGGCTTGCCAGGTGGCAAAGCTTGGATCCCACAACATGGTTGGAGTTTCAAGCCCGCCGCCATCGACGAAGCGAGTGGCGAACTCAAAATCGTCTTGGGTGCCAAGACCGATGACCTGCACCTTGTCGTTGTTCTCGCGAGCAAACTGCTCGACATCAGGCGCCTCACGGCGACATGTTGGTCAATGCGGCGAAAAGAACCAAAGCAAGACCGGCCGGTCGCCGTCGACAACGTTGCGCAGCGTCTGGATTGAACCGTCGGCTACAGCGAGGGTCTCGATATCGAGAACGTTGTTCGAACTTGCAAGATTGGGCTGGTTGACCTCGGCATTGGCAATGGCCTCGTCAGCACTGAGCCGTTGGATGGTGTTCGCTGCCGGGGCTGGCGTGGGGGCACTGGACGCACTGGACTCGTCGCTTGCAGCGGCGGCACTCTCGGAAGCGTCACCGTTCGAGGCATCACCGTCGCTCGTTCCGCTGTCGCTTGCGGATGCGGTGTCAGCCGTCGTATCAGCCTCGACTATTGCCTCGGGCGCCGAGGCACCTTGGGATGACACTTCAGCGTCGCCACCGCCACATGCGGCAAGGGCGAGAGCAAAAGCGGGTGCGGCAAGAAGCGCGTTCGTTCGACGGTCACGTCTAATCCACTGCATAAGACCATCTAACCCTCTGTACGCGACAAATATTCGGCGCGGATCGAAGAATTTACTACTCGTTTACTTCGGGTTGCGCTGTCCGATAGGCACCGAGGCGATACAGGTAAGGCATCGATTACGAATGGCAATTCTGAGAAACGAGACGGTTGGACGACGCATGCGGTTCCGCACGTGGTTCGTCGCGCTCTCACTCGCCCTCACCGCTTGCGTCACTCCGGAGGAAGGCGCCGAGTCAGCAACATCGACCGCGGTTCCCGCATCGTCAGCGCCCAGCCCCATCGCCAAGGTGGTCGAGGAGCCTGAGGAAGACTTCGTTTCGACGACGTCGACGACCGTGCCGCCTCCTCCAACGATCGTCCTTCCCGAGAACACCGCTGACAATGCTGACGCGCTCGCCGAGCTGGTAAACATCCCGTCGAATCACTTCCCACGGTCCTATGCCCTCGACGACGTTGTCGACGATGAACCATTTTGCGTTGATGTCGAGGCGCCCGATGTGGCGAGGACGCCGCTCGGTCGATCCGAACGCCGAGCTCAGGGAAGCCATCTCGTGTCGGTCTCGACCTATGTCTACGAAGACGACGACACAGCAATCGACAGTCTCGAATACGCGCGCTCGATGTTCGAGCGTTGCGACGAAGCCTATGTCGATGACACCCCCGGCGAAGAGGTCTTGGCGTACCACCGTGAGGTCGACTCGACCAACACTCCCGACACCCTCGACGAGTTGATCAGCGTCGACAGTTCGTTCTCGAACACTGCTGAAACCCGGTTTGTGTACGGCGACGTCGGCCGATCAGGTTCGATCGTGTTCATTGCGGCCACGACCGACCCCGAGCTACTTCCGCAGCTCACCCAGCGAATCACTGATCGCATCAACGGGCTTGCCGGCGAAGGATCAGTGCTTGTCCCCCGAGGCACCCAGGATGTTGGCCCTGGTCTTGGCCAAGCGAGTTATTGGTCATGGGCTGATGGCCCGGCCGAATTGCGCGATACCGATTTCGCTACCGCCGAGGCCGCCGCCTTCGTTGGAGCTTCCGAAGATGCTCGCCTCGACCAGCTCGCTGGTTCTGCCTGTGCGTCGGTATGGACCTACACCGCCGATCAAGACATCAACGCATTGGCCTTGGCCCAGTTCAGCGAAGGAGAACTTGACGCCCATGGAAGCAACATCGCCGAGGTCGCGTCAGCAGCTATGAACCTCTATTGCCCCGGCTTCCACGAGTTTTACCTCGCGCAACTCAACGCCGAGGCTAACTCCGAGGGCTAGCTGCGAAAATCGATGAACTCGCCAAGCCCAGCGCGTTCGGTGCGGAGCTCGTTGATTGTGGCGGCGACGTCTTCGTAGCCGAGCGCCATCCCGACGATGACTCGCTGGTCTGCGGGCAGGGCGAGGTGGGTGTGAATGACCGACTCGTATTCTCGCCATGCCGCTTGCGGGCACGTGTGCAGGCCGTGTTCTCGTGCCAGCGTCATGACGTTGGCCATATAGAGGCCGAGGTCCATCCAGCCTCCGTAGCTCATGGTTTCGTGCATGCTGAAGATAATGCCGACGGGTGCGCCGAAGAACTCGTAGTTCTTCCGGGCTTGGGCGGCCATCTTGTCGTAGTCACCCTTCTCGATGCCGATCAGGCCATACATGTCCCACCCGATCTTGCGGCGGCGCGCTTTGTACGGCTCGACAAACTCACTCGGGTAGTACTTCTCGTCCTTCTCGGACTCACCCGAATCGAATGCCGCCTGCACGGCATCGACCAGGTCGTCCTTGGCCTGACCTTGGAGCACCGTAAGATGCCACGGCTGAATGTTGGTGCCCGAGGCCGCGCGGGCGGCATCGGTAAGAATCGTTCGAAGCGTGTCGTCGGGAACCTCCTGAGTAGTGAAGGCCCGAATCGAGCGGCGGCTGGTGACGGCTTCGGTTGCACTCATCGACATTGCACGAACTTAGCCCCAGGACAGCATCATCCACCCAGACAGGGACTCGCCGGGTTGCAGCACCTGCGGCGCACGGTTGATGTCGTTCGGCGCGCCGGACTGGGGCTCGATGGCCATGGCATGTTCGGGTTCGGTGAACACGACCCAGTGGTAAAAGTTTGACGTCAGCGACAAGGTCATGGCGTCGCCCCACCGAAGGACCGGAGTCTGGGTGACCCCAATGAAGGTCTCGTCCCACGGGCCGTCCGGCACAGGAACCAGCTCGCCCGTCGGAATCTGCTCGTCGTCGGTGTCGTAGATCTGGTCGGCTGCAAACTCGAGGACGAGCGGCGTGCCCCGGTCGAGCTCGCGCCGATACCACGGGTGCCAACCCATCTGAGCTGGCATCGGAACATCGCCCGCCGTGACTGTCATGTTGACGGTGAACGACTCATCGGTGACGTCAAAGCGCTGAGTGACGCGGCCACCAAAGGTCCAATGCTGGCCCAAGTCGGTCTCGATCTCGTTGCTGCTGGTCTGCGTCCAGGTCTGGTGCATTGCGGTTCCGTGGTTCGCATGCACGCCGGACGTTGGCGGAAACTGATGCTCGACTCCGTCGAACGTGAGTAGCCCGCGGCTCAGTCGGCCACACCACGGCACCATCGGAAACGAACCCCACCGGGTGGGCTTGATTCCCTCGGTGACAAGTAGCTCCATGCCATCGACTACGAGCGAGCCAAGCCGTCCCGCGAGCAGGTCGATGCGAGCGGTTGCCCGAGAAGAGGTGAGGTCGAACGATTCCATACGGAAACGCTACATGTTGGGTGAGGGTCGGGCGGTTGCGGATATGGCGAGCGTGAGTTCGTTGCCGATCATCAGGGCGGGCATCTTGTCGACCCCGAGCTCGTTTCGGTCAGCGGTTCCTGTGGCAGAGAACGATGCCTTGTCGTCGGTGACCCCGAGTCCGCTGACACTGAGTGTCAGCGGCGATTCGTTTCCCTTGATCTGGACCGTTCCATCGAGCTGGTAGCCCGCGCCCGCAGAGCGAGCCGACTTCGCCGTGAAACCGATGACCGGGTGGTTTTCGGCGTCAAGAAAATCGGCTGAGTGAACGTGCTCGTCCCGCTTTGCGTTTCCGGTGGTGTAGCTCGATGCGTCAGCCGAAACGGTGACGCCAATGACGTCACCTTCGGAGATCTCGATGGATCCCGAGGTCACCGCGAGCGTGCCGACGACAGTTCGGAACCCGAAGTTCTTCACCGACACCTCGAGGCGCGTGTTTGATGGGTCGAGTGTCCAGGTGCCGTCTGGGAATGAAGTCATGTGAAGTTTCCTGCCTAGTGAGTTTCTGCTCAACGGTCATTGCTTGACTCGTCAAGTATTGGTTGGAGTCAACCTACAACTAGATACTTGACGCGTCAACTAGTAAGCTATGTGACGTGTCTGACATCAACTGGCTCAACAACACCGAGAAGGACGCATGGCTTGGCTTGCTCGCCGTAGTGAATCGCGCGTTTCCCGAGATCTCGCGAGACCTACAAGACCACGGCTTACTCGAGGTCCATTACCACATACTCGTTGCTCTTTCGGCGGCACCCAACTTCACCATGCGGCTCTCCGAGCTTGCCGATAGGGCGAACCTCTCGCAGAGCCGCCTCACCCATCGGATGCGTTGCCTCGTCGACAACGGAGACATTGAGATCTCACCCGACCCGACCGACGGCCGGGCAAAGCTGGCCACGCTCACGACCGCAGGACAAAAGCGACTTGCCGAAGTTGCACCACATCACCTCGCCACGGTCCGACGGCTGATCTTCGACCACCTCAACCCAGCACAAACGAAGGCGCTGGCGACATCGCTAGCGCCGGTCGCAGCGGGCCTGTCGGACCACCCCGAATACCTCAACCCTGCCAGGAGAGGGATCTAGTTCACCCCGGCATTCGCATCTGCGGTGAGATCGACCGTACGTGATGCCATGAGCGGCATGATCTTCTCGCCGAACTCCTTCGTGGCCACGGGGTAGTCGTCAAAGACGCACATGACGCCTTTGACGCCGGGAATCTCCGAGACCTCATCGAGTCGAGCGGCAATCGTCGCATGGCTACCCACAATGGCGCCGATGTTGAGGTTGAACGCTTGCTGCATATCGGCGATCTTCTCAGCGGTAGCACCCGCAGTATCCATCTCGGCGGCGCCGATAAGGAACTTGATGGCCTCGAGGTCGGCGCCATCCTTGTAGTGCTGCCACTTGGCTTCGGCTTCTTCGTCGGTGTCGCCCATGGTGATTTGAAAGAGCACATAGACACCCACGTCTCGGCCGGTCTTCTCGGCGGCTGCGACAAGCCGTGAGGCGTCGTTGCGAACCACGTCGAGGTCTTCAGTCCCGATGATGAACTGGAAATCTCCGTGCGTGGCACAGAATTCCATACCCCGATCACTCTGGCCCGCACACACCAAAGGCACCTTGCCGGCCTTCGGCGGTGGCGACAAGCGACAGTCGTCCATCTGGAAGTACTCACCTTTGTGGTCGGACACGCCGGTCGACCAGAGGTCTTGCATGATCTTGACGTACTCGGTGGCGTAGTCGTATCGCTTCTCGAGGTACCAGTCTCCAGGCCACACGCCCATCTGGCTGTACTCGATCTGGTTCCAACCCGACACAATGTTGATACCGAAACGGCCACCCGAGATGTCGTCGATGGTCGAGGCCATGCGGGCCACCATTGCCGGTTCCATGGTGGGCAATGCGACCGAGGCAAACAGGTTGATCTTCTCGGTCGCCGCGGCAAGACCAGCCATCAGCGTGAACGATTCGAGGTTGTGGTCCCAGAACTCGGTGTCGCCACCAAAACCACGGAGCTTCACCATGCTGAGTAGGAACTCGAAGCCAGCCTCTTCGGCTCGCTCGGCGGTCTCACGGTTCAGGTCGAAGCTCGGCATGTACTGCGGTGAGTTCTTCGACATCATCCAGCCGTTGTTGCCGATGGGAATGAAGATACCTAGATCCATGAATGAGCCTCTTTCGTTGTTGTTCGTGCTTTGCCAGTGGGGATGGTCTAGCACGCGCGTTGTTTCGCGCGTCGAGCGAAAACGCAGAGCACTACTTCAGGGGCACGTCAGAACGGCGTCGAGTAGCTGATATCTAGGTCTGACCCCGGATATCAGTTGCGGGTTAGTAGTTCGACGGCTTCTGCAAGGGTGATCACGTCGGCATACTTCGCGTGCAGGTCGAAGAGATTCGCTTTGTGCACCGCGGGCGTGCGATCGCCAACCGCGTCGCGCACGACAAACGGGATGAATCCGTACGCAGATGCGTCGGTTGCGGTTGCTCGCACACAACCACTGGTTGACACGCCGCAGATGAGCACGGTGTCGATCCTCTTTGCGCGAAGATGCTGCGCAAGGTCGGTGCCGAAAAACCCCGAGGCGTGTTGTTTCGTGACGACCACTTCATCGACCACTGGCTCAACTCCAGGCACCCAACCGGCCAAACGATTTCCCACGTCAAAGCTGGCCAAGACAGGGGCTTTCTCGTACCACGCGTTGCCTCCACCGCCCGGTGGAAATTCGACGCGGGTCCAGATGACCGGCACCCCGGCAGTCCGGGCAAACTCCACCGTTTCCTTGACCGCTTCGATGATTGCGGGCTGGTCGAGGTTCAGAGGCGAGTCGTCGTCGAAGTACGCCACGCACATGTCGACGACCACGAGCGCGACCCGTTCGCCAGGAGTAGAGCTGCGCCCGTAGCCGGCGACCGCATAGCTCTCGGCGGTGGCGTCATCCATGCGGCCAACTTAGGCCACTAGGCCGACAGCGTGCCTCCGTGACAGACTGCGGCATGGCCGACCTCCTCCGACCTCGCCCCAACGGGCCCGATGCATTCCGACATTTGCTCACCCGGCCCGGGCCGGTGCTGTTGCCTGGTTGCTACGACGCCCTTGGCGCCCGCCTCATCGAACAGGCTGGCTTCGACGTGGCCTACATGACTGGCTTCGGCTCGTCAGCCTCGCTGCTCGGCCGACCCGATGTTGGCCTGCTTGGCCTCACTGAAATGGTCGACAACGCGCGCCGCATCACCGCAGCCACCGACCTCCCTGTCATCGCCGATGCAGACACGGGCTACGGCAACCAGATCAACGTCATCCGCACGGTGCAGTCGTACGAACAAGCTGGAGTCGCAGGCATCCACATCGAAGACCAGGTGCTTCCCAAGAAATGCGGCCATATGGAAGGCAAGGTCGTCGTCTCACGCGACGAGTTCGTCGGCAAGATCAGCGCAGCCGTCGCGGCACGACAAGACGAGAACTTCACGATCATCGCCCGAACCGATGCCCGCGCTCCCCATGACGTGGCCGAAGCACTCGATAGGGCCCGAGCCGCCCACGACGCGGGCGCCGATGTGTTGTTCGTCGAGGCACTACAGAACGACGACGAGCTTAAACACGTTGCGTCAGAGCTCGCTGACATTCCGCTTGTGTTCAACTGGGCCGAGGGTGGCAAGACGCCGCCGGTGACCATCGACCGCATCACCGAACTCGGGTTCAAGCTGGTCATCATGCCGATATCCACCTTGCTGGCAGCGACAAAGGCCATGCAAGAAGCCCTCGCCCAGATCAAGGTCGACGGCACCCCGGTAAACGCGGTGAAGACTATGCCTAGCTTCAGCGAGTTCACCGACACGATCGGCCTACCAGAAGTCACCGAACTCGAGCAGCGTTTCAGCTAGGGGCTACGGCTGGTCGAGGGTTCCGAGATGGCTGGTGTCGTCGACGGGTTCGGCGTCGGCCCAGTTTGTTCGCCACACCTCGAGTGACCATGGGCCAACCTCAAGTGGCGCCGTTCGGACAAACCCTGGTTGCAGTTCGACCAATGGCTCGATCACCTCGTCGTGGCTCGGCACGAGAAACCATGGAAACGCATAGCGCTGTTGGCCAGTCGTGTTAACCACCTTGTGTGGCGTGGACACGAACCGTCCGCCCGACCAGACCTCCATCATGTCGCCAGTGTTGACGAGCAACGCGTCGGGGGCAGGCTCGGCTTCGATCCACTCACCCGTTCGAGTGCGGACAAAGAGGCCACCAACCGGATCGGGATAGAGGATCGTGAAGACGTTGGTGTCCTTGTGCGGATGGATGCCATGCACGTCTTCATCAGGTGTCGACGGCGGGTAATGCAGCAACGTCATGTTGGTGACCGGATGCTCGAAGCGCCGAGCAAGATCACCAGCGGGAACTCCCAGCGACATCTCAAACACACCGAGCAAAGCTGCGGCGAGTTTGTCGCACGCAGACCAGTACTCGAGAACCACATCGGCCATGTTCTCCGGCTGGTCCGCCCACCGGTTCGGTCCGTAGATCGCAGATTCCGCGCAGATCGAGTGGTCGGAGCCGACCTCCCAGTGCAACTTGAACCCTTCGTATCGGTCGGGCGCGGGTGCCTCGAGGTCGTCGCGGTTAGGGGTGAAGAAGCCGAGAGGGATGAAGCCTCGATAGTTGTCGCGGGTGATCGTTTGCCGTTCTTTGGCTTCATCGTCGACGTCAAACAGGTCGATGGTCATCGTGCGCATTTGGTCAAGCAGTTCACCGTCAATGCCGTGCCCGGTCAGTGCGAAGAAGCCTGTCTCTTCGGCCGCCGAGACCAACTGCTCCCCGATCGAGCGTTCAGCGGGGCCTGTCGCCAGGTCGTCGGCTGCCAGCAGCGGACCGATATCGATCGTTGGGATCGCGTCTATTCCCATTCTCCACCGCCAGGTGGCAGGAAGTAGGTGTGCACGATCCGTTCGAACATCAGCGAATAGAGCGACCATTCTTTCCCGGGGTCCTTCGGATGTGTGAGACCTTCGAGATGCTCGCTCGCGCTCAACGAGTATCGCGTCGCCAGTCCCTCGCTTAACGCTGCAGCGCTGATCTCGCCGTATTGGTAGGCCAACTCGCCGTACTCGGGGCGCGGGGTCAATCCGGCCAACTCGGCCATTGGTTTGTAGACGTTCTCGATTGTGTCGACGCGTAGTTCTGCTTCGGTTTCGTCCATCCATGCGGCAAGGTCTTCGTCGCGTTCACCCCCCGATGTGCTGTGCAAGATCGATCGAAGCGCGGTAACGAGTTGCCAGCTCGTCGAGTTCGCGACGCTGCGTATGTTGTTGCCACCGCCGACGCGAATCATCTCCCGCAGCAGTTCGGCGGGCGACATGGTGTCCGCGTGGGTTGCAA
>CALHTB010000069.1 GCA_938038785.1 uncultured Acidimicrobiales bacterium | reverse complement strand
CTCCCCTTCGCAGTGATCAGCCCGGCGTTGATTTCGTTTGCGCTGTGGGTTTGGCGTCCTCCGCAAAGGCGGCGGAGCGGCGCCATTGCGCTTGCCACCACGTGGAATGCCGTTTGGCTCCTGGCGTTCAACGTGGTGGCGGTGCAGGTGGGCTGGTGGTCATTCGGCGACCTCGGCCCTGCGATCATGGGCGTGCCGCTGATCTTGTGGCTCGGCTGGGTTCTGCTTTGGGGCACTGCGGCAGCACAATCGCCGTACCGCCCGAGGGTGACCCTCGCCATTTTGGCCGCAGTCGATCTGGTGTTCATGCCGCTCTTTGGCGACGCCGTCGTACTCCACTCGACATGGCTCATCGGCGAAGTTGTGCTTCTCGCTCTTGTGGCATGGCCCGGGCTCGTGTTGGCCCGATGGACCATCGACGAAGACCACCTACTCGGCCAGGCACTCGGGCAAGTCGCAATGTTCGCGGGGATGCTGCTGTTCGCAATCCCCGCTGTGGCCGTGTCGGCGACGGGGCGAGGTTTGCCGCTTGACGTACCCACCTGGGCCTATGGCGCCGTGCTGTTCGGACTGGGAGCACCATCGATCCCCGCGCTCGTAGCGGTGCACGATTTCTACGTCAGTGGCGGAACACCGTGGCCATGGGACTCCACGAACAGAGCCGTGCGGTCGGGCCCGTACCGATACCTACGTTCGCCGATGCAGCTCGCTGGAGTGCTCGTGTTGATCTGGGCCATGTTCTTGTACGGACGCTGGGAGATCGGAGTCGCCGCAGCCGTGGCCTTTCTGTACTCGGCCGCGTTCTCGGCTCTTGAGCACGATGAGCTCACCGAGCGATACGGAAAGGAATGGACCGAACTCGCCACCACTCAACACTCGTGGCTTCCAACGTGGCGACCGAGCCCGCACGGCGCCACCGCCAGCGTCTGGATCAACGCCGGATGCGAAGTGTGCTCCCCCATTGGCGACTTTCTCGCCGCACGCCTCCCGGTGAACCTTGAGATCAAGAACGCCATCGAGCACCCCGAAGACCTCGTCCGCATTCGGTACGAACGCGACGACGGAACGTCATTCAGCGGCGTGCAAGCAGTTGGAGCGAGCCTCGAGCATCTCCACTTTGGCTGGGCGATGGTCGGCTGGCTTCTCCGGGCACCCGTGCTCTGGCGACTGTGGCAACACGTCGGCGATGCCGTCGGCCTTGGACCCCGGCCGGCCGCGCCTGCCGTTAGTCCGGCTCGATGACTCCCTTTTGAGAAGTGATGCGCTGGTAGAGCTCGGGGCGTCGGTAGGTCGCGAAGTTGAACAGCGTGTCCTTGTAGTTGGCACACCAGTCGAGGTCGCAGTCAGCAACGATGAGCTCGTCGCCCGTCGATACGGCTTGGGCCACAATTTGGCCCGATGGAGCGATAATCGCCGACTGCGCCAACGACTCAACACCCTCCTCGGTGCCGCCCTTGGCCACGCCAACAACCCACGTGCCGTTCTGGTATGCGCCCGCCTGCATGCAGAGATGGTTGTGAAAACCCTGCAGGGCGTTCTGGCCAGGGTCTGGTGCGTAATGAATGGGCGTGTTGTAGCCGATCATGATGAGCTCGACGCCCTGCAGTCCCATCTCGCGATAGGTCTCTGGCCAGCGTCGATCGTTGCAGGTGGCCATTCCAACGATCCCACCGAACGCCCGGTGAACGGGGAAGCCTTCGTCGGACTCTTGGAAGTACCGACGCTCAAGATGCTGGAACGGGCGCCATGGCTGGTCATCGTCATGACCGGGCATATGCACCTTGCGGAAGTTGGCGACGATGGTGCCGTCACGTTCGACCAGCACCGTGGTGTTAAAGCGCTCACCCTCTGGGGTGAGCTCGGCGTACCCGAGGGCGAAGCCAATACCGAGCCGCTTGGCGTCGTCGAACAGCGGCTGGGTTTCGGCGCTCGGCATTTCGGTTTCGTAGTAGTGGTCATGGCCACTGATGTCTTCGGTGTACCACCGTGGGAAGAAGGTCGAGAGTGCAAGCTCGGGGAAGACGACGAGCTCGACGCCATGGGTTCCGGCCTGGGCCAGGAGCGACCGGAGCCGCTCGACTACATCGGCTCGAGGTTCGTCTTTGGCGATCGGCCCGAGCTGGGCTGCACCAACTCTCAACATGCGTGGGGTTGTGCTCATGACTTGAGACGTTACTCGAACCAGCGCCGCAGGCGTCCAGCCTGCATGGCGCCTGAATGCTCCCCCTGAAAGGGAGAGAGACGTGTTTGGCGTGGACACCAGAATTGGGACGGAGTCCCTGGTGTCCAACGACTCACGTGCCCGAGATCACGTTCAGAAGTGAGCCAAAAGCGACCGACGTCATGTCCAGGAAAGCGCGGGAACGAATACGATTTTCCATACCCCCCAACCACCGTTCTGTGGCCATCATCTTGGCCGAAGAACACCCGACCACGGAGGCCGACAATGGCCAAAATCAACTACGGACCACCTATCTCTGCCGTCAACCAGCGCCAAGTCATCGCCATTCGCGATTGCTTTGGCCCGGGCAGCATGATCGGCATGACCCAGCGCTCCGCCGAGATGGCGACATCGGGCCTGAAGGCCTACCCCGGACGCCGCTAACATCTCTATTGATGATTACGGGTTTATCGCCCCATCGCAATCACCGATAGGGAAAATATGGCAGCCGCAATAGAGCAAGACAATCTGGACAACTGGCGAGCGCACGAGGCGCTTGCCGAAGAGATGATTCCCCTGGTTGGCGGGTTGTACCGCGACCGCGATGTCATCGTCTACTGCTTCGGTCGCAAACTAACCCGTGAATCTGCGGTTGGCATCTTGCGTGCTCACCGGTTCGCCCGCCAGATCACTGGTAGCGAACTGTTGGTCACCGACACCATGCCGATCGTCCAGGCGCTGGCGGCATTGGAGCTTGACTCGGCAAAGATCGACGTCGGCGAGCTTGCCGTCGCCCATGCAACCGAAGGCGGCGACCTTGACGAGTTCCTCGCTGGGCGGCTGACCAACATCACGACCGGCAACGGACGTCTCCTCTCCGAGCCAACCGACGTTGTGCTATACGGCTTCGGCCGCATCGGCCGCCTCCTCGCCCGTATTCTCATCGATCGCACCGGCAGCGGCGAGAAGCTCCGCCTTAGGGCCATCGTCTTGCGCCCAGGTGGCGACAACGACCTGCAAAAGCGTGCCAGCCTGCTTCGCCGCGACTCGATTCACGGGCCGTTCGATGGAACGATCGTTGTCGATAACGAAAACAAGTCGCTGATCGCCAACGGCAACGTCATCAAAATCATCTACGCGAAGTCGCCCGAGGACATCAACTACAACGACTACGGCATCGACAACGCGATCATCGTCGACAACACCGGCGTCTGGCGCGACGAAGAGGGCCTGGGCAAACACCTCAAGTCGGTGGGAGCGTCCAAAGTTCTGCTCACCGCACCGGGCAAGGGCGAAATCAAGAACGTCATCTACGGCGTGAACGACAGTGTCATCACCGACGCCGACGACATCATCTCGGCTGCCAGCTGCACGACGAACGCAATCGTTCCTGTGCTCAAAGTCATGAACGAGACGTTTGGTATCAACTCGGGACACGTCGAAACCGTGCACTCCTACACCAACGACCAAAACCTGACCGACAACTTCCACAGCAAAGAACGCCGCGGCCGCAGCGCACCACTGAACATGGTCATCACCGAGACTGGCGCCGCCAAAGCTGTGGTGAAGGCACTTCCCGAGCTCGCCGGAAAGCTCACCGGAAACGCCATTCGAGTACCAACGCCAAACGTGTCGCTGGCGATCCTCAACCTGAACCTCGGCACCGCCACCGACAAGGACGAGCTCAACGACACGTTGCGCAGCGCATCGCTCAGCATCGAACTTCGTGAGCAGATCGACTACACCTCGTCTGTCGAGGTTGTCTCGAGCGACATGGTCGGCGCCGAGCGCGCCAGCATCGTCGACTCAGCAGCAACCATCGTCGATGGCGATCGTTGCGTGCTGTACGTCTGGTACGACAACGAAGCCGGGTACAGCTATCAGGTCGTTCGGGTCATTCAACACCTCGCAGGCCTGAACTACCCACTCGTCGGCTGACAGTCCCGCGGTCACAATCGCCGTTCGCTGCGCTCTCTAACCGAGTTTCTCGCCCAAGGCTCGAAACGTCGCATTTTTCGTAGCGGTCGCGTCCGTTCGACAGTTTGCCGAGGCCCCCTGGGGTCGACAGCAATACCTTCGCAGCTTCGAACTAGCCTTCGCCGCAGAAGTCGAAACCGTTCGGGATCGGGCCCTGGCCCGCAGCGATCGCCCGGTCGCGAAACTCCGCCAAACCGGCCTGCCCCTCAATCCAATCGAGTTTGGCCTGTTGCTCGGGGTTGTCTGCTGGCAGTTGATACACATACGCGCTAAACGTCTCGGCGAAGTCCTCTTCGGGGTTGCTTGCGGCATACGGCCCGAAGAAGCCGGGATTTGTTGCACAGCGTTCTTCGCCGGCAGCAGCTGATGTTTCGGCGTCGGGGTCGATCTCCTCGATCAGGCCGTTGCCCCAGAACAACCGAATCCACTCAGCCATGATCGAACCATCGACGTAGCATCCCTCGCCGTTGTAGAACGTGTCGCAATCGTCAGCATCAAAGACGGTTCGATCGAGCTCGCTTTCGATAGCGGTGAAGACGTGCGTGAACTCGTGCGCCATCGTCAGGAGCCCTTCGTCTGCATTCTCGGCATAGCTCGTGAGGTTGACCGACATCTGGAATGCGCTGCCTTCGTCGTCAACTGCGTTGACGAAGGCGAAGGTGATCTCGTCGCTGTCGCTATCGCCAATGAACCCCCCAAAGAGGGCAAGGTCAGCGAGCTGGCCGGCGGGTGCAATGGCCGCGAGGTCATTCCATGCTTTGGTCAAGGTCGCGTCGGCTTCACCTAAACACACATCGCCTAGCTCACCGTCGACGACGAAGTGCGCGGTCTTGAAGGCGAATTCGTCGCCGTTGCCGAGCGCCTCTCTCGAACAATCGATGCCATCATCGGCAAACTCATCGACATCGGCAGTGTCGTCGGCATCGTCGATCGCACTATCCCCGGGAGCACTGTCGTCGAGGCCACACGCCGAGGCCACCAACCCAAGCACTGCGCACACGGCGATGAGGTGGAACCGACGGAGTCTGCTGGAGGTCACGGACCTTTTCTAGCGGGTAGCGACGCGAACCTCATGGAGAGGCGATATGGCGCGCTGCACAAACAGCAGTACTGAAGCAGGCCTGTAGCAAGTACCCCCCGGTCGGGGCCTCCCAGTCGAGCATCTCTCCCACGACGAAAGTGCCGGGCATTTTCGTGAGCTCGAACGATTTGTCTACCTCTGACCACGCCACGCCGCCCGCGGACGAAATCGCTCGATCGATAGGGGCCATAGCAGTGACGGTTAGCGGGACTGCCTTGGTCAGCTCGGCCACCTCGGCTGGGTCCTTCGGAAGGTTGTTGCCGGTTGCTTCACGCATCAGCGAGGCGGCGACCGGTGCGATGCCGCTGTTGCGCAGCCACTTGGCCGTCGAGTCGGCAGACCGCCACTTCGATGACAGTCGTGCCTCGATCGAGTCAAAGGTGCGATCGGGTACGAGGTCGACCTCGATGGTACCGATACCCGCCTCGAGTCGCTCGCGAATTCGGCGGGACTGGGCATAGATGGGCCCGCCCTCGAGGCCAGCACGTGTGACGATCGGGTCGCCGCGGACAGCTGCACCATCAACGACCACCGCAACGTTCTTCAGTGGTTCTCCGGCGAACCGATCGGCCATCACGTCCGACCACTTGATGTGCACTCCACAGTTGGCGGCGCTCAACGGTTTGACGGAGACACCCTTGCCCTCGAGTAGTGCTTGCCAAGAACCGTCGGAGCCAACCCGAGGCCAGCTGGCCCCGCCCAACGCCAGGATCGTTCGATCAGCTTCCACCGCGGTAGCCCCAGTTGAGGATTCGAACGTGGGCTGGCCGTCGGAGTTCCAGCCGGTCCAGCGATGGTCGGAATGCAACTGCACTCCAAGAGACCCAAGCCGACCAAGCCACGAGCGCAGCAGCGGCACCGCCCGGAACTCCTTCGGGAAGACGCGTCCGCTGGTGCCGATGAAGGTTTCGTGTCCAAGCTGGTCGCACCATGCCCGCAGGTCGTCGGGCGTGAATGAGCTGATGGCCGCTTCGAGCCGGACCCGTTCGGGCCCGTACCGGTCGAGAAAATCATCCAGCGGTTCGCTGTGGGTGATGTTGAGGCCGCCGCGCCCAGCCAACACGAACTTGCGAGCAGGCGACCGTCGCTGGTCATAGACATCGACCTGGTTGCCAGCAGTGGCCAAAACCTCGGCGGCCATCAACCCAGCAGGGCCAGCTCCAACGACAACAACGTTCACGCCTGCACCCTAGAGCTGACCGCCCAATTCCACCTTTATGGGGCCTGTCCCCATAAAGAGCCGACACTCCAAAACATCCCCTGAAAAATCAACGACAATCAGCAACTTTTATGGGGCCTGTCCCCAGTGTTGCGTGTTCATGGGGACAGGCCCCGTGAACATTTGTTAATGGGGACAGGCCCCATAAAGTCGCTACCGGTAAGTTCTGGGGCTGTTGCTCACCCCAGCGGGTTGCCTTTCTGGCTTGCCAACAGGCGCTCGATGAGGTCGAAAGACTCGCCGTCGATGCCCTTGCTCGACAGGGCGCCGTCGCCGGCGATGAGGACGCCCGGCGTGTCCCGGCTGTTGAAGACTTCAGCGTCGGTGTAGAGCCGAGGTTTCACCATTGCCGGGTCTCCGTCCTCGGGGCAGAACGTCATGCAGTTGCCGCATTCGTTGCACAGTTCGCTGAGCACCAAGTACTGCTGACGGCTGTTCTCCATGCTGTCGAGGCCGGTGTCAGCCAAGCTCGGGATCGAGAAGAACGCGTCGTTCGGGCAGACGGTAATGCAGAAGTTACACGACACACAGCCGAACATTTCGAGCTCGTTCTCGACCTCACGAGGCAACTTCTCGTTCGATGAGAGGTGATAGTCAGCCGCACCCGCACCGCGGAGGTGCGCGACATAGGCGGCGGCGACGTTCGCGTGGCCCGCGGCAATTGCGGCTTCCTGTCTCGCGGCGCGCCACGAGGTGAGGTCGTTGGCACCGGACTCTTTCACCTCTTTGGTCAAGGCCTTGAGCATCGGCGCTAGGCGGCCGTACCCGCCGGGCTTGAGCAGGTCCGAGCACACCGTGGCTGGGTTGATGCCCATGGCGAGCGCGTCGGCAAGGTTCTCCTTGGTGATGCCGGCCGAGAAGCTGACCATGATGTTTCCGCCATGACCGGGAATGTCGAGCTCACCGGGAAGCGCTTCAGCGAGCTTGTCGAGCAGAGTCGATGCCAGAACGTGCAGCGGCGGCCCGCTCAGGTACATCGTGTCTTCGGGCATCCACTGTTTCTCGTTGTGGACGACGAGCGTGTTGGTGAGCTTGATACCAAACAAGCGATCTCGTTCAACGGCGTAATCACGCAACTCACCGATCAGCTCGGTGCCTCGGTCGAACTGAAGGTCGTTGGCGAACTCCTCTTCCTTCACTCTGACGTCGCTGTAGCCGAGCTCGTCGTTCACGATCGACGCGACGGTCTCGTAGCCGAGCAGCGTGGGGTTGAGCTTTACGATGACGTCGAGACCGTGGGCATCGATGAGGTGCTTGGTGATGCTCTCGATCTCGTCGGGAGGGCAACCATGGAACGTCGACAGCGTCAGCGTGTCGGACAGGACCGTGGTGAACTCGAAGTCGCGGAACTCAGCGAAGGCCTCGGGGATCTCGGCGCGCAACGCGTCTACCTCAGCGGTGGCGTCCTTCATGCCATCGATGAACGACGCAACTTCGGGAGATGAGATACCGGCCAGGTCGTAGCCCACCGACATGTCGAATACGTGGGGGCCTGGATCAATACCGATGTGCTCTCGAAGAGGTTCCCAGTTCCGCAGGATGTCGATCAGCATCGACGCCTTGACGTACTCGGTGAGGCTCTCGGGGATCTTCAGCTCTTGGCTCCACTCGATGTTGTAGCCGATTGTCTGCATGTCGATGCACGGGCGGGCGATCTCGAGCTCGTCGAGAATTTGCACGGTCTTCAATTCGAACAAGCGGGAGCCGCCGAGCCAACTGAGCACGATGTTCTGCGCGAGCTGGCTGTGAGGCCCGGCAGCGGGGCCGATGGGTGAGGCGCACGGGCGGCCAAGGAACTCGAAGCTGAGATCAACGTCGGCGTCGGGCGACCAGATCCGGGCCGTCGGCAGATCGAAGATCTTGTTGCGGGTTTCCCACTCGTGGCCGATGCGGGTAAGGAGCTGGCCAAGACTCATCGGCGTCAGTGGCGCACTGGCGCCATGTGGCGTATGGCCGGGGTGGTTCGAAGTCAACGAATCCTGCGTCATGTCGCAACCTTAGTCATCTTTACAAAATGTAAAAGTTCTACGCCTCGGCGATTGCCCGACGGTTGAGCACCCGGCTGAGCACCAGCACGGCAAGAAGTCCAAGTGCGACACCGCCCAGGTTGGCCAGAACGTCGCTGATACTGAAGTTGCGGTTTGGCTCGGCCAGCTGACGGAACTCGTCGCCCACGCCGACGAGGATGACGGCGAGGGCTGCGCCGATGGCCTGCGTTCTCGTTCGCACCAACATGACCAGACCAAGCGTGATCGTTCCGTATAGCGCGAAGTGCCCCACCTTGTCGCCATAGGGAACCGCTCCAAGCACTGCGCTCACCGGTCCGAAGCGATAGCCGTTAAAGGCAGTCCCCCACACCAATAGAAATGAAGTTGCCACAACAGCGGCGACAATCCGCTTGCGAGTTGGCATCCAAGGCGCGTCCATCGATGCCAGAGAACCACCCGTTGGTGAAAGGCTGCCGAAAGTGCTGGACACCCCCGAAGTATCGGACGACACAGCGGCCGCCTTGATCATCGCACTGCTTCTCGCCGCTATCGTTGGTGCAGCATTATGCAGTTTGTGTTCCTCGCCCAATGATCATCCGTCTCCTCGCCGCCCTATGGCTCGCCACCACGCTGTGGTCTCTACGCCTCGGTGTCACGGCCCTCGCATCTGCCTCAAAGAGCGACGTGGCGACCCGCCTCACTGCGTTTAGTGAGCGCGTTGATCAGCTGAAAAAGTGGCCT
>CALHTB010000068.1 GCA_938038785.1 uncultured Acidimicrobiales bacterium | reverse complement strand
CTCCTCGCCGCCCTATGGCTCGCCACCACGCTGTGGTCTCTACGCCTCGGTGTCACGGCCCTCGCATCTGCCTCAAAGAGCGACGTGGCGACCCGCCTCACTGCGTTTAGTGAGCGCGTTGATCAGCTGAAAAAGTGGCCTTCCCGCCTGGCAGTGCTGTTGGCCATCGTTTTGTTCCAGAGGTTCTTTGCTGACGCCGTGAACACGAGTTTGTGGCCATGGTGCACTGCGGCGTGGGTTGCCCTGTTTGTGCAGTTGCTCTTTGTTCGTCCACACATGGGCGGCTACGTCGAGATTGTGCAGCGGGGGTTCAAGCGCCCGGTCGAACAGTTCCTGTTGCTCCACGTCGTGCTCGACCTTGTCATGATCGTCCCACTTGTGGCGCTGATCCTGCGCGGCCCCGGCTAGGTCTCAGCGAGCTTGAGCATGGTGTGGAGCATGACGTTCGCCCCCGCCAACAAGTCTTCAGGCGAGGTGTATTCAGCCGGGTTATGGCTGATGCCGTTCACGCTTGGGGTGAACACCATGGCTGTCGGGCATACCCGGGCCAGCATCTGTGCATCATGTCCGGCGCCCGACGGCATCCGCTTGACCGAATAGCCGAGCGTCGTTGCCGTTGACTCGACAAGATCCACTACCTCAGGGTCGAAGATAACCGGTTCGAAACGGGCGAGGGTTCGGGTTTCAACCGTGCAGCCTTCAGCATCGACGGTCGCGGTGAGGAACTCGCGGAAGCGACGCTCACTCTCCTGCAAGGTGGCTTCGTCGGTGTTGCGCAAATCGACCGTGAACGTAGCTGACGCCGCCACCACGTTCACCAGATTCGGGTGCAGCTCGATGCGGCCGACCGTCGCTACCTGTGGATGTCCAAGGTCGAGGGCCAGCTCGCGGGCGAAGTTCGCGCAGGCCGCAGCCACAAAGCCTGGGTCCTTTCGCAGATGCATCGGTGTAGTGCCTGCGTGGTTCGACTGTCCGGTGACGACCACCTCGGTCCAGCTGATGCCTTGCACACTTTCGACCGCACCAACGGTGACTCCCTCGATCTCGAGTACTGGCCCTTGCTCAACGTGGAGTTCGACAAACGCGTGCGGCACGAGGCCAGGCAGCGGCGCTGGGCCGGCATACCCGATGCGTTCGAGCTCGGCCCCAACAATTGCCCCATCGATGCCCTCGATGTCGAGTGCCTCTTCGAGGGCCATACCACCGACGTACACCAAGCTGCCCAACATGTCGGGGGCAAAACGGGCCCCTTCCTCATCGGTGAAGAACCCAACCGCCAGCGGCCTCGACGGTGAGATGCCCGCGGCCTGAATCGTCTCGATGATCTCGAGCCCGGCGAGTACACCGAGGTTGCCGTCGTAGCGGCCACCGGTTCGGACGGTGTCGATGTGTGAGCCGCACATAACGGGTGCTCCGTCGCCGGGCATGACGGCGATGACATTGCCGATGCCATCGATTGAAATGTCGAGACCGAGATCTTTCATCCAGGTGACGACCAAGTCGCGGCCAGCCTTGTCCTCGTCGGTCAACGCCAGTCGAGCGCACCCTTCGGTACCCTCGATAGCCCCGATTGCAGCGAGGTCAGCGAGCCTTCGCGAGAGGCGGTCGATATCGATCGACAGCATGGAAGTTTCGTTCGAATTAGTCATCGGGACTCCTCGGGCACTACACCTGAACCAGCCGCACGTTAACAATTTGTAAACGTGATGGCTCGGTAGAAGCGCTGCTGGATAACGTGCGCACGATACGACGGTTGGGGGACCACGAGTGACAGACGGAGATGTGGCGGTTGAGTTCTTGGTTCAACCGTTCGTCGAAGGCGCTCCGGGAAATCATGTCGAAGCCGCCGTTTCTGCGTTCTCCACTCGAGACCTCACCGTTGAACTTGGCCCCTTCGCCTCGGTCGCAAGCGGCTCGCTCGATGCGATCGGCGAAGCAGTCGGCGCCATGGTTGTCGACGCCATACGCGCTGGGGCCAGCAACCTGACAGTGCAAGTTGCGTCTGAGCCCGAACGACTCGGGCCGGTCACGCTCCACGACGCACTCGACGCCATGATGCGCGCCGCAGAGCGAGAAGTCGGCAGCGATTCGAAGGATTGGACTCGCGCAGACAAACAGCAGATGGTGCGGATGCTCGACGAGCGAGGAGCGTTCTTGCTTCGTGGCGCAGTCGACGACATTGCAGCCGCCATGGGCGTCAGCCGCATCACGATCTACAACTACCTCAACGCGATCAACCCAACAGAAGGACACGAGTGAAACGGCTCACTGGAGGCATCGTTCCCCTCGGCGCAGCGTTCGTCGCCTTTCTCTTCGGCGCGGTCATGATCCTCGCCCTCGGCGCCAGCCCATTCGACGGATTGAGCGCCATGATCGATGGAGCGTTCGGCACCGGAGATCGTGTCGCCGCAACAGCAGTGCGGGCAACGCCACTGCTCTTGGTGGGTGCCGGCATCACCATTGCTTTCCGAGCAAGCGTCATCAATATTGGTGGTGAGGGTCAGATCATTGCGGGCGCACTTCTCTCGACTGCGGTGGCCCTCGGTATCCCGAACACCCCGAAGATCTTGCTTGTCCCGATCGTGATTCTCGCCGGGCTCGTCGGCGGAGGAATTTGGGGAGCGATTCCCGGCGTGCTGAAGGCCTACGCCTCGGTCAACGAAATTCTCAGCACGATCATGTTGAACATCGTTGCGATCCAGCTCATGAACTACCTGTTGCGCGGACCGATGATCGACCCGGTCGAAGTGGGGACGAGCCGAATCCCACAGACCCAACGGCTCACCGACAACGCCTCGCTTCCAACACTCATCTCGGGCACCCGGCTTCACCTCGGTGTGCCGATCGCAATCCTTGCGGCCATTGCCGTATACATCATTTTGTTCCGCACTCCGTTCGGATTCCGCCTACGCGCCGTAGGCCATAACCCAGACGCAGCGCGAGCCGCCGGCATTTCGGTCGAACGAAACATCGTCAGCGCCCTCGGCCTCAGCGGCGCATTGTCGGGTCTTGCAGGCGTCATCTTGGTGTTCGGCAGTGAAAGCCTTCGCCTCGTCACCGACGGCGGTTCGGCAGGCTTCACTGGTTCGGCTGGCTTCAACGGCATCGTCGCGGCGTTGTTCGGCGGCCTACACCCGCTGTGGACCATCCCATCGTCGTTTCTATTCGGCTCGCTCCTTACCGGAGCGACCGAACTCCAACGCGAGCTCCAAATCCCGAATGCACTCGCAATTGCGCTCAACGGTCTGATCGTGCTGTTCGTCGTCAGCAGCGACAAGGTACGTGGCTGGCTTGATCGACGTCTTGATAACAGCATGTCCAAGCGGGTCGAACGGAGCTCGACATGAGCCAGTTCTTCACCGCAACCGTCCTGGTCGCCACACTGGCCACCGCTATCAAGTTCGCCGTTCCATACCTGCTTGCGGCGTTGGGCGAGACGATCGGTCAACGCAGCGGCGTGTTGAACCTCGGCGTCGATGGAACCATGCTGCTCGGCGGCTTCGGCGGCTACTACACGGTCATCCAAACCGGCAGTCATCTTCTCGGCGTGCTCGTTGGCTTGGGCATCGGCCTCTTCATGGGTTTGGTCTACGCCTATGTCACGGTCTTCCTCCACGCCGAACAGGGCATTAGCGGAATTGGCATTTTCCTCTTCGGGCTCGGCTTTAGTGACCTGCTCTTCCAAGAGCTCGTTGGAACCCCAAAGCCAATTAGGCCCCTGCCCACCCTTGACAAGCTCCCGGGAATTGGCCCCTTGTTCGAGGGACTCGTCGACGTGCAATTCATCGGGCCGCTCCTTTTCGACCACAATCTGCTCACCTACCTGGCGCTTCTGCTCGTCCCGGCGGTCACCTGGCTATTGATGCATACAACCTTCGGTATGAACGTCCGAGCCGTGGGCGAGAACCCGCAGGCCGCTGACAGCCTCGGGGTCTCGGTGGCACGAACTCGCTTCATCGCCATCCTGATCGGCAGTTCGCTCGCAGGCTTGGCGGGCGCAACGCTCTCGCTGCAACTCGCCATCTTCCAACACAAC
Organism: uncultured Acidimicrobiales bacterium; assembly: GCA_938038785.1. GTDB lineage: Bacteria > Actinomycetota > Acidimicrobiia > Acidimicrobiales > SHLQ01 > SHLQ01. Next base: position 267 of record CALHTB010000068.1, on the reverse strand, counting down.
CTGACCAACGGAATCGGGTTCATTGCCGTGGCACTCGTGTACTTCGGCGCCTGGCGACCACTTTGGGTGCTTGCGGGAGCCCTGCTCTATGGACTTGTTACCGCAACCCGAATCCGATGGCAATCGCTCGACATCATCCCTCAAGGCGCAAGCGACATTGCCGCAATGGCGCCCGCAATCATCACCATCTTGGCCCTGGTCCTCCTCGCCAGCCGCGTACGAGGACCCGCCGCCCTCACCCGACCATTCACCAGACACTGAATATTT
>CALHTB010000067.1 GCA_938038785.1 uncultured Acidimicrobiales bacterium | reverse complement strand
GAGGTGGCGGTTGGAGCGGCCCTTCATTACTTGGGCGCTGATCGCGTCCATTAGCTGGTTGGCGTTGGCGATGTGATCGTCGGTGTCGAAGTAGATCGGTTCGCCGATGTTTGCAACAACCCTGTGCCGTCCAAAGCGGGGTTTCGGTAGCGGAGTGCCGGGCACCCAGGCCTCGTCTGCGAAGGCGAATCCCACAGGCACGACGGCAGCGTCGGCACGACGGGCAACACGTGAGACGCCAGGTCGGCCCTGCCCCACGCCACCGACTTGGTCCTCGGGTCGGGTGATCCGCCCTTCGGGCATGATCGCTGCTGATTGTCCCGACAACAGCGCGTCGACCATTGCTTGCTCGGCGCTGTCTTTGTCGTCTTTGCTGAACGGGATGCAGCCGATCGACCGAAGGAACCCACCGCCAACGGGGTTGGTGAAGAAGCGTGAGTTAACCCCTATGCGGGCCGGGATGCCGTAGTGGCCCAGCACGATGAGCGCCGCAATGAGATCAAAGAGGCTTGAGTGGTTCGCCGCAATGAGGTTTGGTCGGTCGGTGGCGAGCTGGATGTGATCGGGCAACGTCACACGTGAGCACAATCGAGCAATAACCCTGGACCCAATTACCGACGCGTCGTAGCTGCGGTCGTACCCGGTCTTGTTGAAGAGGGCGGCGGCTTCACCTTTGCCAAACGAATCGACTTGCACTGGGGGAGTGTAACTCCGTGGCTGGTGCGCTTCGCCGATGCGGGTACGATGCGTTTCGCTGATAAGGAGATGCCCATGGTTGAACCCGACTTCCTTCGTTTCTCGACGCTGAGCTTGCACGCAGGTCATCAGCCCGATTCCGACACTGGTGCACGTGCTGTTCCGATCTATTGGTCGACGTCGTTCATGTTCGACGACACTGATCATGCAGCGAGTTTGTTCAACCTCGAAGAACCGGGACACATCTATTCACGCATCTCGAATCCAACCACTGCGGTTCTCGAAGAACGCATCGCTGCACTCGAAGGCGGAGTCGGAGCGGTGTGCACCGCAAGCGGCATGGCAGCGTTCCATTTGGGCGTGGCGACTCTTATGGGTCAGGGCGGACACATCGTCTCTGCACGAAACCTCTATGGCGGCACTGCGAACATTCTGGCGCAAACCTTGCCCCGCTTCGGTATCACTACCACGTTCGTCGACCCTCGAGACCCGGCGGCTTTCGAAGCTGCCATTACCGACGACACTCGGCTCGTGTACGGCGAAACGTTGGGCAACCCCGGCATCGAGGTCATGGACATCGAGGCGATCGCCGAGGTGGCTCACCGTAACGGCCTTCCGCTCATGGTCGATTCGACATTTGCGTCGCCGTACCTGATCCGGCCGATCGAACACGGAGCTGACATTGTGATGCACTCGATCACCAAGTTCATGGGTGGCCACGGGGTTGCTCTCGGCGGAGTGCTGGTCGATGGCGGCCACTTCGACTGGGACGGCAGTGGCAAGTTCCCGACGCTCACCGAACCGTACGACGGCTATCACGGGCTGACCTTCTCTGAAGAGTTTGGCCCCGCGGCGTTTATCACACGAGCTAGGGCTGAAGGACTCCGCGACTTTGGCGCGACCATCAGCCCGATGAATGCGTTTCAGATCATTCAAGGGATCGAAACGTTGCCGTTGCGGATGGACAAGCACTGCTCGAACACCACCGCGGTGGTCGAAATGCTGCTCGGTCACGACGCAGTGAGTTGGGTGTCGCATCCAACCGCCCCCACCCACCCCGACCATGAGCTCGCCAAGCGTTTGTATCCAAAGGGGGCGGGTTCGATCCTGAGCTTTGGTGTGAAGGGCGGTCGTGAGGCTGGCCGAAAGTTCATTGAATCGGTGAAGCTCGCATCTCACCTGGCCAACGTTGGCGATGCTCGAACACTGGTCGTGCATCCTGCATCGACCACACATCAACAAATGTCGGTGGAAGCCCTGGCACAAGCGGGAGTTGGTGAAGACCTCGTCCGGCTGTCGGTCGGGTTGGAAGACCCGGCGGACATCATCAACGACCTGGCTCGGGCGCTCAAAGCGTCACAGCGATAGGAGGCGGTCATGGAAATCATCTATCGAGGCGAGCCAGTCCGGATTGCCACCGGAGGACGCTCACACGACAACGACCTTCCTGGGGTCGTGCTCATTCACGGTTCGGGCATGGATCGCACCACTTGGCAGATGCAAACGCGCTGGCTTGCCCACCACGGGTACCGAGTGGCAGCGATCGACCTTCCTGGGCACGGATTGAGTGGCGGCCAACCGCTCGAGACGATTCCTGAGATGGGCGAGTGGCTTGCAGGGCTCGTGCACGAGTTGGGCCTCGGGCCCGCTCACCTCGTTGGCTTTTCGCTCGGCACCTTCATTGCGCTCGAGGCGGCAAAGCACGATCCAACGTGTGCTGAATCGCTCGTGCTCATCGGCACCGCAGCCGCAATGCCGGTGCATCCCGAGTTGTTATCGACAAGCTACGACGACATTCCCAAAGCCAGCCGCTTGATGACCTCGTGGGGCGTGGGTAGCCGCGCCCAGGTTGGCGGGCACCGTTCGCCCGGAACGTGGCTCGTGGGTGCCTGTTCTGCCCTGATCGATAAGTCGCCAGAAAATGCCCTCGGGCACGACATGGCTGCATCGAACGCGTACGACGGCGCCGTCGAAGCCGCTGCCGCGATCTCAGCCCCGGTCACCTTTGTGCTCGGCACCGAAGACAAGATGACACCGGTCAAAGGCGCGGGCGACCTTATCGACGCGGTCCAGAACAAGACGGTCATCACCCTCGAACGCACGGGGCATATGATGCCGATCGAAAACCCGGTCGCTGCCCGCGACGCAATCGCCCAAGCGATTGGATGGAGCGGTCAGCGGACGTGACGCATGTCGATCGATTCCGTCCGAGCGCTTACGGCGCGCTGGCGTAGCGTCGCCACGTGGAGATCTTTGGAGTAGTCAACGCGTCGCCGGATTCACTGGCTGATTTTTCGGTCGCAACAACCGGAGAAGCTGCTCGCAAGTATGCACTGAAACTCATTGCTGATGGCGCTGACCACATCGACCTTGGCGGCCAGGCATCGCATGGAAACGCGGCCATCGTCTCTCCCGACGAGGAGTGGGCCATCCTTGAAGCGCCGTTACGAGCCATTGCCGAGCTCGACGTCGTTATCTCGGTCGATACCTGGCAGGTCGAGACCGCTCGGCGGGCCTTTGACGCCGGGGCTTCGGTGCTAAACGCGGCAGATGCGTTGCAGGACCCAGCGATGCTCGAGTTCGCAGCCGAGCGGGAATGCGATGTGGTTCTTCCGTTTATGCTTGGGCCCGACCCGCGTCACCTCAAGCACGTCGAGGGCGACCCGGTTGAGGTCATGGTGTCGTGGTTCGACGAGCGTCTCAAAGAGATGGACTCCTACGGCATACGCGATCGCTGCTACCTCGACCCAGGTACTGGCTTTGCTCCCGCGCACTGGGAATGGGACGACCGTGCCGAGTACCAGCGCAAAATATATGGCGGGCTCAACCGGTTGCGTGTGTTTGATCTGCCGATCTATGTGCCGGTGCCGTGGAAGCAGTCCCCCGATCGCATGGAACTGCTCGACCTCGCACTCAGTCACAATATTGATTTCGCCCGATCTCACTATCCGGCACAGGTCCGCGAACGCCACAACGCGCTGAATCCTCCGGTGCCGTAAACCTCGACCAGACCGCCGATGATTTACAACATGTCTACAGCGGTAATTGCACACCAATATTGACCGGCTTTTTCGTAAGCAAGTGGCCATAGAAGTGCGATAGAACAGATGGATGGTGTGTCGGGTAGGGATTCTTGACGATCATCGATCGTTCGGTGAGGCGCTCTGTTTAGCGCTCGCAAGTACCGATGACTTTGCCTGTGTTGGCGTCACAACCGGCTTCGATCATTGCCGCGAGATGCTGCTCACGATGAAGCCTGAAGTTCTCGTGATCGACTACCAGCTCGTTGGGGTCACCGGCTTCGAAGTGGCTGACAAGATTCGATCCGAAGACATCGATGTGCGAATCGTGATGTTGACGGCGCACGCATCGTCGGGGCTTCACGGGCAGGCCGATGAGCACGGCGTCGAGCAGGTACTGTCGAAGGACTCCCCACTCTCAGAATTGCTAAGCGCAATTGCCTCGGGTCCTCCCGATCTTGACCTAACACAAGAAGCTCCGGTCTTTTCGCCGCGTCAACGCGAAGTGCTCGAGCTCATGGGTAAGGGGTATGCGCCAGCGGAGATCGCCGAGGAGTTGTTCGTGAGTATTCATACGGCGAGGCGCCATGTGAAAGACATCATGGCGGTTTTGGGCGCATCAACCCAGCTTTCGGCGGTGACCTCGGCAATTCGGGATGGGCACCTCGTTCCAACTCGCGAATCCTCAGAGTGAGTAGCGCACCGCTCTACGTAGGCGCTGCCCATTTGGGTAGTTCGAATACCGGATCGCAGCCGAAATTCGTACGCTAGTCGCATGGCGTATGATGAGATTGATCAACCGACGCGGCTCATAGTTGTCGACGATCAACGTTCTTTTGCAGAGGCGTTGAAGTTGGCGCTCGGTCTTACCGACGATTTGCGAGTGGTCGGATTGGAACAAGGGGCTGGTGCCGGTTTGGCTCTTGTCGACTCGATCCGACCCGACCTAATTGTTACGTCGTACAGACTGATTGGCACGGTGACCGGTCTTGACCTGGCTCGTCAGGTCCGCGACAAGGAACGTGCCGAGGCCCGTGAGTTCACCCCTGTTGTCGTGTTGACCGCTTTCCCCGCTCCTGCCGTGATTCGTCGGGCGCGCGAGATCCCAAACGTCGTAGTGCTTTCGAAGCGAAGCGCAATTACCGAGATTGTGAGCGGTCTGCGTCGAGCTGTCGACGGTGGCCCCTCGGTCGGTGTTGTCGTCGACGACCCGTACTCGCTGTCGCCTGCTGAAATGGAAGTTCTCGAGTTTCTATCCGCAGGGCACAATGCGTCGTCGATTGCCGCCGACCTGCATCTCAGTGTCCATGCTATTCGAGCGCGTATTCGCGGCTTGTTGACGAAGACTAACTCGTCAAGCCAGCTCGAAGCTGTGGCCAAGGCAACCCGAGCAGGGCTCGTCGTGCCGCCGGCTTTTGATTCGCCAGCTAGCGTCGTGAGCCTTGGGACCGCGTCTTCCTAAACGCCTCTTCCTAAGCGTGTGGTGCGCTGCGCTTTTGGAGAACTGCTGCATCGTCGTTTGTTGGAGTGTCGGGGATCCATGCCTCGACCGAGGTCCCCGCTGCTGGTCTGGTTGAGAGTGAACACCATCCTCCAGCTTCCGAGGCCAACGCCGTCATTGTGCTGAGACCGAGGTGCCCCACTTCTTGCAGTTGGGTGGTATCAAAGCCAACGCCATCGTCTATGACGGCGATCGAGTACCCGTCGCGCGTACGGCGGAGATCGACGCTCACCAGGTTCGCTCGGCTGTGTAGGAGAGCGTTGACCAACGCCTCTTGGCTGATCTGAAAGATCACGCGAGCAATTTCGTTGCTAGCCCCATCGACTCGCTGTGCGGCGATGTGAACCTCGGCGGACGAGTCGAGGCAATCGAATTTCGCGACCGTCTGTTCGAGCGCGTCGACGATCTCGATATCTCGAAGATCGATGATGGCCGACCCGATTGCGTCGGCCCGCAACTTCCGCATGCCGCTCACGAGAAGCTTCTCGATGTTGGCAATGTTCTCGATGGTGCACGGCCGCACGGGATTGCAGGGCTCGACGTCAAGCATGATTTTGCCGACGAGCAGGTTTGCTGCGGCGAGGTCTTGCAACGCACCATCGTGCACGAGCTGGGCAAGTCGCAAACGCTCGGTTTCTTGGGCCTGCAGAAGGGTGCTCCGCGACTTTGCCCGCTCACTGTTTATGCGGTGGGTTGCGGTGGTGTCGAGGAGGAAGATCGTGCAGCCAGCGAAGATTCCGCGGTCATCCATACGTGGTTCGGTGACCGACAGCACCCACCGCGTTTCGCCTGAAGCGGCGACAAAACTACGGTCGAAGCGAACGCTTTGGCCCGCCATCACCATTCGGACGAAATGCGCCACTTTCGACCAACCAGCGTCGTCGAAGAACGATCGAAGTGACGTGCCCCGTATTTCCTCGACCGGAGCGCCGATGAGAAGCCCCACGGTGTCACTGGCATCAACGACCGTGCTGTTTGCGTCAAGCTCGATGTAGGCATCGAAACCCGACGTCGCGAGCCTTTGCCAACGGTCTGAAGCATCTTGTCTGTCTCGGAGCAAACGCTCTGAATGAAAGGCGAGGCGTCCAACGGTGCTGGTGAGCATCGCCATAGCGAGAGCAAATGCTTGCACCTCGAAGAGGTTGGCCGGGTCCGTTGCGTCGATTTGAGTACCGCTTTGGAGTGATGCAACCGCGACAATGGTGATCATCGTCACCGCCATAGGGTTGCCAACTCCCACGCCATATCGGCTGGTGAGTAAGAGGCCGAACCCGAGAGCTACCAGGAGGAAGGACGGCTCGACGAAGATGGTCAATGCAACAACGGTGAAGACGAGCGTCAACAGAACGAGCAGTTCTGTTGTTCGGTTGCTTGGGTTGACTGATTCGAACCACGTAACACGCCACGACGCAATGAACGCAGTTATGGCGAACAGTCCGACGCCGTGCCCAAGGCCCCATTCCAAGATGAAGCGAGCGGATTCGTTGGGTAGCGCCACCGGGAGCGCACCGATTATCGCCGCCACGATGCAGAGGGTCATTCCAAAGAAGCTCTTGCCGGGGATCGGCACTTTGGAGATCCTGGTCGAAAAAAGTAGGACGAAACCTACGAAGGCGATCGATACTTGCAAGGCGTGGGACAACATCAACGCCGCCGAGCTGTGGGGCGTGTTTGTAGTTGCGAGGAACAGCGCTTCTCCGATCAGGCCTCCGGCAAGGGCGCCGATCTGGTATTCGCGTGTTGTCAGCGCAGTTGCCAGCCCGACCGAGGTGCCTCCCGCCAAGCAGATCACGGCAACGCCCGTTGGAAGGGTGAGAAACTGGTGCGTGAAGTGCGCCAGGGCCACATGCAGCCCAGCTGCGGTGCCGATCACTTGGGGCAGGCTTAGGCGAGCTACCCAAGCTCCACGTCGCCGACCGTTGCTCATTTCCCCTCTATTCTCTGATCTCGCCAGACTAGTGCGTGCGACCAAAGTGCGGGAGCTAATTGTGGTCTTTGCTGCCATATGGCAGTAGTAAACGGTGCGGATTTGGACCAATGTCCGAACCACCTATGTAAACTAATAGGTGTTCGAAGTTGTCGACCAAAGCTGCATAAGAGCGGCTTTTTGATCATCAATCTGACGTCCGCGACAAGAAGATAGCGACAAGATAGCGCCATGAGCTTCCTCAGCTGGCTGCAGCCAAGCGTATGATCGGGCCGTGCGTCGAAGCGCTGGTCCCGTGTTCTTCGATCCCGTGAACGATGACTGAGCCGACGTATCCCACTGCAATCGACCTGCTGGCGGGTGAAGACCTTCTCCTGCTTGGCGTAACAGGATCGACCGCGTACGGGCTGTCCCATGAGGACTCCGATGTTGATCGGCTGGGAATCTATTGCCTACCGACCGAAGCGTTGTTTCGTCTTGGCTTCAACCAAAGCAAGGCCTCCCATGTTCTCACCGACCCCGATGACGTGCAGTTGCACGAGATCGGCAAGTACGTCGCGTTGGTGGTGAAGGGCAACCCCACCGTTACCGAACTGCTCTACCTCGACACGCACGAATTCCTAGACCCGCGAATCGAGCCGCTGATTGCAATGCGATCCAAGCTTCTCGGCAAGCAGACCATCAAAGCGGCGTACACCGGTTATGCCGTCGCCCAAGCGAAGCGCCTTGCGAACCGGGCGCAGGCCGGTCAGAAGGGTTTCAACTCCGATCTGGCCAATCGCACCGCAAAACACGGACGCCATTGTTTCCGGCTCATGTTGCAAGCCGAGCAGTTGCTGACCGAAGGCACGATCACAGTCGACGTTTCAGAGCACCGCGACGAGCTCTTCGCTGTTGGAGAGTTGGCCGAATCCGATGTGGACGCCTTTGCTGCGAAGTTTGAGGAGCGACGCCAGTACATCGACGGACTTGACTCGGGTCTGCCAGACCTTCCCGATGTCGCAGCCGCCGAGCAGTTTCTCATCGACTTTCGCATCGGCAATCTGTAGCTGACCCTGCCAACAAACATGTCAACGAACGTGAGCAGGCGGCTCAGCTCGTCAGTTGAGCTGGCGAATTCGCCATCGTTGAGTGGTCCACGGCCTACCGGTTTGCTCGAGGGTGAGCTCGCCTGAATCACGTGTAAGGACACCCGTGTGTGGTTCCCACAAATTTACGAGCCGGTAGCGGAATCGGGCAACCCGTTCGATTCGCCAAAGTTGACTTGGCCAACTCTCGTTGAGCGCTTGGAGCGAGACCGCGTTCGTCGGGTCATATCCGCCATCGTCATTGGGTTGACCAACTCGTGTGAGGTAGCCGTCGGCGCCATTCCACGCTGAACGGATTCTGAACCAGCCGTTGGCTGCAGGCTCGACGTTCCATCGAAGGCTGAGCCAATCTTCGCGATCTGAGGTAAGTTGCCCGAGCCAAACGGACTCGCCGGGGCGATCGCTCGCCGGGCCAATACCGGATCGGCCAAGGTACACAGCGTTCGGTCCGCCGACCGCCTGTAGGCGGCGCTCGCCACGCTGGAATACCGGCCGGTCCGAAGCATCCTTTAGCGCTTCGACCATGCCGTAGTACGCAGTCTTGCGAATGAGTGGTTCGCCTACCGATGGCTCACGAAATGGCGCAGGGAACGTGTAGGTGCCGGCGGCAATGGGGCCGAGCGGTTGACGGGTGGGGTGCAACCAAGATCGCTCGTCGGCGAAGTCCCACATCAGCAGCGATTTCACCGCGGGCTGTTCGAGGGCAATGCGGGTGACCTCTTCATAGATCGCCCGTTGGAGTGATCGGTCGGCCGCTGTTGGCTTTGGGGTCGTGGCGGATTGCTGCACGATGCTGACGTCGAGCTCGGTGATGTACAGATCAAAGCCAGCTTCAGTGAAGCGTTGGAAGTTCTGGCGAATGCTCCAGAAGTTGGGGTCCCGACCGAGGTGCATTTGGAAGCCGATTCCGTCGATCGGGACGCCTCGTTCTCGCATGGCGATTGCCTCGGCCAGCAACGCCGTTGACTTGTCGTTGAGTTCCTCGGCTCCATAGTCGTTGATGATGAGCTTGGCTTGCGGGTCGGCTTCGTGGGCCCAGGTGAAAACGTCGTCGTAGCGCCCGCCGAGCGCGTCGTATTCGAGTAGCTCGGTTCGCAGGCCTTGTGCGTCGGCCTGCTCGCCGGGGTCGGCGAACACCTCGTTGATGACGTCCCACACCCAGATGTCGCCAGCGTTCGACGAAGCCATCGTGCGAACGTAGTTCTCGAGGACGTCCCGGTGACCGGTGGGCAGGGCCTGGTACCAGTCGAGGCTCTCGTTGGCCATTGGGTAGACGAGGGTGTGGCCGTGAACTCGCAGGTCGTTCGCGTTCGCAAAAGCGACGACCTCGTCGAGGGGAGTGGTGTCGATTCGTCCCTGGCTTGGGTGCGGCCCCCATGGCATGTAGGCCGTGGCGGTGATCGCATCGAACTCTTGGGCAGCGGTGCTGGCGTATTGCCCGTCGTCCCACGCCGGGTCATAGCTGTGCAACACACCGCCAATGGCCAAGCGGTCAGGGGCGAGGTCGCCAAGCCCAGGTCCTCTAGCTGTTTGAGCAGCTGCTTGGACGGCCAACAGCGGACACAGCATGCCGACCGCCAGCACAAGGACAATTGTCTTCGGCGAAAAACGTCTCATCGTGACCTGGCTCTCCCGACCGACCCTCTGTTGACGTTAGTGGGGGTCGTTGGGCAGTGCAGGTCGGGTTGGACGGGAGTGCTGGTTAGGAGTTCGCAGTGTTGGAGCTGATCATGTTCGTGGCCACTTTGTAGATGTGGAACAAGATGACGAGGAGGAGTCCGAAGCCGATCAGGCCTCCGATGAGCGGAATGCCGCCGAGGATTGCACGGGCGACGATCGCTACAAGGATGACAACGATATGCGGACGGTTCTGGGTGGAAAGGAGTTTGGACATGACTTCATTGTCCAGGTTCGGCACCTCGGCGACTATTGGGGACTACCCGGATCTAACCCTGAGAACCCTGAGTCAGTTGAGCGCATCGTAGGCACTAGCGGGCTCGGCAATCGTCGCCGTGGTTATTGCCTCGGCGCCACAAGTTCGAGGTTGACGACTTGGCCACCGGTGGTGGTGAGTATCACGTCGCCTCCCTGGGTTGGGTCGAGGGTGAACGATGTCAAAAGGAAGTCAGGGGCTATCTCGGGTTTTGATCCACAGCCGTAGTCGCCAATGAGAATGCGATCGTCGAATACCTCGACGGCACCATTCGGCTCAAACGTGAACAGTCGATTGGCGTCGCGGCCAAACGCACCGAGGACAAACCCGCCGTTGCACGCGTCGGTTTGCGGCCCGTACTCGGGATGTATCTCGGAGAAGAGTCCGATGCTGCCGTAGTAGACGACCGGTTCGTGCTTCCCGTGGTACGCCTGAAGGAAGAGGGTGAGCTTGTCGAACGTCTCGTCGTTGAATGAGACTGGCGCTCCCTCGCCGTCGACGACGATGTACTGCGCTGCCGCGATAAGCGCAAGGTGTCTGGTGTCTTCTATGAGATCGCCGATCGGTTGCATACCTGCGAGCAGAACCTCGCTTGCAAGTGTCTCGTCGCTGAGCGCCGGGACGGGTTCGTCGTCGAACTCCTGGTCGCTTTCGTCGTCGGGTTCAACGCTCCACACGGGGATACCGTCGCTGACGGTAAAGGATCGCTCAGCGTCGAGTAGCTCGATCTGCGTTGGGGTGGAGTTGCTGACGAAGGTGGCCGACGTATCGTCGACGTTGATCGCGACCGTGACCTGTTCTGTTTCGAGCCACTCTCGAACAACCCCATCAGCACAGCCGTTCCACGACGTAGTTCTCACGTTGAACTTGTGTAGGTGGGGTATCGGCTCGAGCAGAACCTCGACCTGTCCGCACGTCGCGTCAACAGTGAGAACAGCATCAGCCCGCGAGCCTTCGAATGCGAGGCGTTCGACGCTATCGGCAATGGGTTCGGATTGCGCTACCTGCCAGGTCGTGCCGAGCAGAACTTCGTTTTGCACCAGAACAGACAGCTCCTGGGGATTTTCGTTTGGATCTTCGAACGCTGCGCTGTCATCGGCGACAGGCCGGGATGTGGCGCTCTCAGGGGCGGCCGACGATTCCGCCGACTCCGTTAGCTCGACGACCGCAGGGTCCGAGGAGCAGCCAGCAAGAACCAAAGCCAGCACTCCGAGAAGTCGCCATTGCGCCATAGTTCAGTATCGGTCACCGTTGAACGATCTTGACGTCAGGTCAGGTTTGGGCATCGGACCCTCGAATCCCGGCGGGAACTAGATGCGCTTTCGCAAGGTAGTAGGAACATGGATGCACGAGTGAGCATGCGAGGTCTCGGCCTACTGTTGGCGGCAATTGCGCTGGTTGCCGCTGCCTGCTCTCCAACCACTACAACAGAGGCACGAAACGAAGCGCCGACCACAACCACGACCGAAGGGACCTCAGCGACCATGGAGACGAGCGGCACTGCGCCGGGCGGAGAAGTTGCGGTCCGCAAGGGCCGGGCGTCGAGCGTTGAATATGCCGCGAGCTACAACGGCGGCTCGGTCCTGGTGGTGAGCTTTGTTGGAGGTAAAGCAGGCGACATCTCGGTAGACCCTTGTGCCACCGACTACGAGGTCGAAGCGATCGAAACTACAGACAGCATCGAGATCCGGGTGCACAAACTCGAACCGGTCGACACCAGCGCGTTCCCATCCAGTTACACCTGCCACGATGTTGGCCATGAGTGGGTCCTTGATGTGCAACTGACCGAGCCAGTCGGGGACCGTGAGCTCGTCGGCAGCGACATCGAACAAACGTCGATCCCGGCGCTTGAAGACTTGTGGGTGCCTACCTGGTTGCCCGATGGATGGGTGTGGGAGTCAGCGGCCCTGCGCCCTCCGAACGTAAACGCCCGCTATTCGACCGAGGGCGAGCGGATCACCATTTGGGCTAGCCCGGTGGTCGAGGCGTGGAGCGAAAAAGACGAGGTTCGAAGGGTCGCTGGGGCCGAGGAGTTAGTGAGCGTCCCGAACGGGTGGATCGTGGTGAAGCCGAACGGCGCAAACTCGGCAACCTTCACCGATGCCGGGTGGGAGTACACGATTCGCACGCCGCCGGGGACATCCAAAGCAACGTTCGAAGAATTCATCGCCGCAATGTCGCCACGGCGGGAGCTGACGGACGAGACCGAGGTCTCCGTAGGCTTGGAGTCGCCGCTTCGCGACCAAACCGGTGGTTCCCCAGGCCGCACCGATGCTCCAGTCGACTTGGTGCTAGGACCTCCGAGGTAGGGGCTTCGTCGATAACCAACAGTCCATCGATCGGCTTAGCGCTCAAACGCCAGGTAGGTCTCGTCGTCGTGGATCTGCCCAGCCATCGAGAACCTCGGCTGGCATCGGGGGTTCTTCGCTAGTCGAGGCTGCAGTGGTGGCAAGAATCAACCTCGCTGGCCCCCTCGACGAAGTTAGCTACCGGATGTAACCGTGGCGGCAGTAACGAAGTTGTTCAACGCTCCGCCGACAGTATCCAAGTTGACCTTGCGAAGACGGTGACGTCGCTTGAGGTATCGGGTGTCATTGGTGCTCACAAATACGTGGCCGTTGTCGTCTTCCCATACGAGAATCTTCAGTGGCAGGTCGATTCCGGCGGAAGCACGAGCCTGCATCAGCGGGGTGCCGATATTCGGGTTGCCAAAGACGACAAGGCGAGTCGGGTTGAGCTCGAGTCCGACCCGGGCTGCGTTTGCCTGATGGTCGAGCTGGAGGGCGATGTTCGCGGGCGAAGCATTGATCGTGGCAAGCAGGCGATTCCAAGTGGTGTCGATATCGGCATCGCTCTTCACAGTGGTGAGTCCGTCGCGGCGAATGAAGCGACGCGCGCTCTTGGAACGAGACAGCGCATCTTCGCCGGTGCCTGCAGCCGTGATGTTGGCCAGTGCACCAGCGATGGTTTCGAGGTTTGGCTGGCCCTTCACGTCGTGCCGAGCAGCGAGCAGGTAGGGGTCGTTGTAGCCAACGAAGACGCGACCGTTCTCTTCGATGACGTGAATCTTCTGTGGAAGGTCAATGCCCGCAAGCTGATCGGCTTGCATGAGCGGAGTGCCGATGTTTGGGTTGCCAAAGAAGATGACCGTGTTGGGGTCGAGGTCGAGGCCGACGCTAGCGGCTGCTGCCGCGTGGTCGACAATGAGTGGAATCGCAAGGTTTGGGTTTCCCTCGATCGCGGCACGAATCGAATCGACGGTGTCGGTAAAGCTCTGATCGCTCAACGTGTAGACCGAACCGGGTACGCGTGGGATGGCCCTGCGGTTCGCCCGTTCTGCCCGACGCTCTCCCCGGGCTTCTTTGCGACTTTCTTCATGACTGCTGTGGGCAGCGGCTGGAGAAGCCGTTAGCCCCGCAACGAGTGCGAACATCGTGAAAAAGGCGAGCAGGATCTGGCGTTTCGATTTCAGCAACATGGAAACGTCTTACCACACCGAGTGGCGGCCATGCCGTAAAAGCCCGCAGGGTCACTAGGTGGTTCGTGACAACGACCCGGCGGCTGAGCGGCGAATATCTGCTCCAGATGACCAATGTTGACCGTGTAGAGCAGATATTCGGATCCCGAAGTCGAATAACTGTCCAAACCGTTCAACATCGACCGGTTTGGGCAGCTGCCTGGTGGGAGTCGCCCTGCGACGACACTTAGCTGTTGGTCACTGATCGAGCGGGGTGATTTCTGGTTCGGTCTGGGAGAGCCAAATCGTCCAGCCTTGAGGTCCATCGTGGATCAGCGCAATGAGGCCTGGACCGTCGGATGCAAAGCCCGCCGTGACGGTTTGACCCTCGGATACATCGACGCCGACCGGAATGCATAGAACACCATCGTCAAGCGGATCCTCAAAGCTTGAGATGTCGGGCCCAATAGTGAAGCCTTCTCCTGTTATGTCCCATCGAATCTCGACCGTCCGGGAACTACATTCGTTTCGCATTGTCATCGTTTCGGCGTCGAACTCAATTGTCGACACCAGATTGCGGCCGCGCATGGCGGATACGTACCAAGTGTCAACGAGCTGAAGTGTGCCTGATGGGGACTGCCGGTCTGGTACTAGCTCCGCCGACTCAGTCTCGACTTCTACGCCGGTAACTACGTCGTCTTCGATGGTGAAGTTCAGGCGGCCGGGAAGAAGGTCGAGTCGCACGCCCAGGTCTTGACCGTCTTTTCGGACGACTCGCCACACTCGCCCATTCGCTTCGGCGAGGATGCCAGCCTCCTCGACGGTCAGCGAGAGGTATGAATCCTCAGGTTCGAGGGTCGTCGTAGTGGTGACTTGCGGGGTGTCGGCTGTTCCGAGCTGGTCGTCGGTTCGGACGTGGATGACGATTCCGTCTCGAACCGAGAAGTTCAGCCACTTTCCGTCGTAGTCGAGGGTGTATCCAAGGTCCACGCCATCGCGGTGCACGACACGCCAACGCCATCCTCGCTCCTCGGCAAGCGCTGCTGCTTCGGCCTCGGGGAGCGACCGGTATATGAGCAGTGCATCGTCTTGTGGATTTGCCGACAATGTGACTTTCCATTCTGCCGATACGAGATCGATAGTTCCGTCCGAGTTCGCGAGAGCGGAGACCGACAAGCCAGGTGGCATGGTAGCCAACTGCATTCCTGACGGTTCGGGGCATCCGATCAATAGGACCGGGACACTTGGGTCGATCGGCGTCGGACGTACGACGGTGAAACCATCTTGTGTCCACTCAATGTCATATGGGTCGCCTAGGCAGCTGCCCAAAACGATGTGGTTGTCGACGAACGATACGCCATCGCCAAAGAACTGGTCATCGCTGTCTGGGCTGCCTGGGACTCCTTCGCTCGCAA
>CALHTB010000066.1 GCA_938038785.1 uncultured Acidimicrobiales bacterium | reverse complement strand
CGGGCCGCACCGAAGTTTCTTCGGTGCGGCCTTCGTCTTTTTGCTACGCCAATGGCGCGGGCTTGAGCCTGCCACCCACACCATGGCGGGTGATCGATTTGGTGACCATGCCGGTGGCCTTGGCGTGTTCGACAAAGCGCTTCAGATAGTCGAACCCGGCTGGATCGCGGTCTTTGGGGGTGCCCATTGCCTGTTGCACCGTCATGAAGCTCCCGTCGAGCAAGCGAGCCGACGGCATGTTGCTGAGGTCTTCGACAAGGCGGGGACGCAGGCCGGCGTTTGCGTCGAGCCCTTGCTCGACGAACGCGGCAAACGACGCGTCGAGGCTCTCGACTTTGACGAGCTCGGCGTGTTCGATGTTGCGCTCGAGCCACAGGCAATACGCCGCTCGATCCTTCACCGCAATCCGCTTGCCCGGTTGGTCGAGATCAGCCAGGGCCCGGGCATCAGAACCCTCGGGGACCATCAGCGTCGCTTCGATCTCGGCGTAGGCGGCCGTGAAGTTGATGTGCACGGCTCGCTGGGGCTGGGCGCCGATGTTCCCAATGTCCCAAACACCATCAACTGCGCCATCGGCCACAGCGCCAGGGGAGGGGTACGTCGTCAGCTCGACAGGAACGCCAAGCGAGTCGGCCAAGGCACGCGCCATGTCGGGCGACGGGCCGACCGGAGTGCCGCCATCGAGCGTTTCGACAACGAGCAAGAAGTTGCTCAGGTTGATTGCGGCACGCAGTGTTCCGGTTGGAGCAAGTGCGGCTACCGCTTCGGCGCTGGGTGGGGAGAGGTCCATGCGGCGACTCTACTCCTTCGAAAAATGTGTGCAGTTGGCCACCGCTGAGGTGGCAAAGTGCACAAAATTTCTTAGCGGGTGACCCCGTCAGCGATGGCGGCTTCGGCGACCACCTTGGCTACGTGAAGGCTGACGGCGGGGTCGAACACACTGGGGACGATGTGGGTTGGTGACAGTTCGTCGGAGGTGACTTCGTCGGCGATGGCCTTTGCTGCAGCGAGCTTCATGTTCTCGGTGATGTCGGTGGCCTTGGCGTCGAGCGCACCACGAAAGATGCCCGGGAAGGCAAGCACGTTGTTGATCTGGTTGGGGTAGTCGCTGCGGCCGGTGGCCATAACCGACACCATGCCTTCGACGAGCTCGGGACGAATCTCGGGATCGGGGTTCGCCATGGCAAACACGATTGGGTCGGCGGCCATCGACTCGATGTCGGTGGGGGTGAGGATGTTGGGAGCGCTCACGCCGATGAATACGTCGGCTCCAACCATGACTTCGCTCAGCGAGCCCTGCATGCCTTGCTGGTTGGTGTTCTCGGCGAACCACTGTTTCGCCGGGTTCAAGCCATCGCGGCCGTCGTACACCGCGCCCTTGGAGTCAACGCCAACCAAGTGTCCAACTCCCGCTCCGAGCAGAATTTTGCCGATAGCCACGCCTGCCGCGCCAACACCAGACATAACGACGGAGACGTCTTCGATCTGCTTACCCGCGACCTTCAGCGCATTGCGGAGGCCAGCGAGGGTGACGATGGCCGTACCGTGTTGGTCGTCGTGGAAGATCGGGATGTCGAGGCGGCGCTTCAACTCTTCCTCGATATAGAACGCTCCAGGTGCCGCAATGTCCTCGAGGTTCACGCCACCAAAGGTTGGTGCAAGCCGGACGACGGTTTCAATGATCTCGTCGGGATCCTTCGTGTCGAGACAAATGGGAAAGGCGTCCACGCCCGCGAACGCCTTGAACAGCAGCGCCTTGCCCTCCATCACCGGCATGGCCGCCTTCGGACCGATGTCGCCAAGGCCGAGCACCGCGGTGCCGTCGCTCACGATGGCCACGGTGTTCTTGCGAATGGTGTACTCATCGGCGAGGCGCTCGTCCTCGGCAATGGCGGTACAAACACGCGCAACACCAGGGGTATAGGCCATCGAGAGATCGTCAACGTCATCAACGGGACATAGAGGGAGCACCTCGATTTTGCCGCCCTCATGCATGCGGAACGTGCGGTCGTAGTGGTCGAGCACATCGACATCGGCGAGTTCCACCACAACGTCGACGATCTCTTGTTGGTGTTCGACCGACGAGCAGTTCACGACGATCGTGCGCTCGAGCGTTGGGCCCTTCGCCACGAACCCCTCGATAGCGAAGATGTTGCCGCCGTTCTCGCCGATGGCGGTGGTGAGGCGGCCGAGGACACCCGGAACGTTCTTCAAGCTGACGGTGAGGGCAATCGAATACTGGGTTGACGTGGTGGCTTCAAGCTCGGTCATAAGAAGACCACGCTATCGACCTCGTTCAGTGCAGGTAGGTCTCGTTCGAATAGAAGTCGCAAAAGTTCATGCGGCTACGCTCGGCACTATGAAGCATCCCGAATTGGTCTTGTATGAGGTCGACGCCGGCGTCGCCACCCTGACGTTCAACCGACCCGATCGTATGAACGGGATGATCGGCAACATGGAGCTCGCGTACTTCCAACGGCTCCAGCAGGCCGAAGCCGACAGCGATGTGCGGGTCATCATCGTCACCGGGGAGGGCAAGGGATGGTGCCCGGGGGCGGACCTTGCCTACGAAGCGGGCCCTGACGATTTACCGCTGCCCAACAAGGTGCTCCCGAACGATCTGCCGCTCTCAATTCGTAAGCCGATCATCGCCGCTATCAACGGCGCGTGCGCGGGCGCCGGTCTTGGGCACGCGATGATGTGCGACTTTCGAATCGCCGCCGCCGGCGCAAAGTTCACCACCGCGTTCAGCCGCCGGGGTCTCATTGCCGAGTACGGCTTGGCGTGGCACCTCACCCAGACCGCTGGACGTGCCGTCGCCCTCGACCTGCTGCTCACCGCTCGGGTTGTTCTCGCCGAGGAGATGCATGAGCTCGGCCTCGTCAACACCGTCGTTCCACTTGGCGGCCTGATGGACACCGCTCGCTCACTCGCCGCCGACATCGCGGCGAACGTGTCGCCCGCCTCGATCGCGACGATCAAGAACCAGGTGCTCACCGAGCCAGCAATGACCGTCGCCGAGGCCACAGCACACTCCAACTCGCTCATGTACGAATCTCTCAAGGGCAGCGATCTCACCGAAGGGGTCATGAGCTTCCTCGAGAAGCGGCAGGTGAGCTTCCCTCCGCTGGGCGAAGGCACCGTCTTCGACTGGATGTCGAACCCGCCGGAGTAGAACTTCACAAGCTCGCTGCGAGGGCCACGGACGTCGGTCCACGTGGCCTGAGAGGCGGCGGCCGTCTATCTTTCGACCATGCACGCCGCGATCCTCACGTCCGTTCCGTCAACCCAGCTCGTCATCGCCGACGACGTTTCGCTTCGGCCCATTCAGCCGGGCGAAGTGCAAATCAAGGTTGCCCATAGCGGGGTCTGTCACTCGGACCTCTCGATGATGAACGGCACGATTCCTGGTGAAGTGCCGATAGTGCTTGGCCATGAAGGTGCTGGCGTTGTCACCGATGTTGGCGAAGGGGTCACCCATGTTGTGCCCGGCGATCACGTTGTCATGGCCTTCTCGCCTGCGTGTGGAGCATGCGCCTACTGCAACGAACGAGCCCAAGCGAGTCTTTGTATCACCGGCACCTTCACCATGATGGGACACAAGCAGTTCATCCACGGCGGTGAAGATCTGAACTCAATGGCCGGGTGTGGAACATTCGCCGAAGAGACGATCGTTCCCGCCATGGCGGCGATCAAGATCGACAGCGACGTACCTCTCGACGTTGCGGCATTGGTCGGATGTGGCGTCACCACCGGTGTAAGCGCATCGATCAACGCCGCCAAGGTCACGCCCGGGTCCTCGGTGGCGGTCATTGGCTGCGGAGGCGTTGGTATTGCGGCGATACAAGGCGCCCGAATCGCAGGAGCCGAGGCCATCGTGGCCATCGACCTGCACGAAGGAAAGCTCGAGCAAGCCAAGGCGTTCGGAGCAACCCACACCGCAACCCCCGAGCAGATCGACGACGTCAAGAACGAACTCACTACTGGGGGAGAGGGCTTCGACTTCGCCATCGAATGCATCGGCCTGGCAGCGACCATGCGTCAGGCGTACGACCTCATCCGTCGAGGCGGAACCGCATGCATCGTGGGCGTCGGCCCCTCGGACCAACACCTTCAGCTCAACGCGTTCGAACAATTCTTCAACGGCAAGACGGTTGTCGGTTCGATGTACGGCAGCGGCGACGTTCGCACCGACTTCGCGAAGTTCCTCGGCTACTACAAAGACGGCTCACTCGATCTCGACAATATGATCTCCCGCCGCATCGGCATCGAGGACGTCAACGACGCACTCGACTCCCTCGGCGACGCCGACATCATCCGCCAAGTCATAACGCACTGATTTTCCCGGAGCTTCGCTCCTCCAGCTGTCGCAATCCGTCGCTGCGCTCCTCGATGCTCGGCTGCTGCGCCTGAGGCGGCGCCTGGTCGTTCGTCCCTCACTCCCGCACGCGGCAAGCATTCCTCAATGCGTATAAGCGACGGACCAGGGGAGCCCGTGCGCCTGTTGTGCACGCCCGAGGCGGCGAATGTGCCCTAACCCCTTTCACCGAAAAGGGGTCAGAGTGGTTTTGGCGACCCTGGCGTCGAATATCAGCAAAACCCGTGCAGATCTGCACGCTTTCTGCTGGTATTCGTCGACTACCGAAGAAAACGAACCTGGTACCTTTTTGCCGAAAGGTGCCAGGTTCTTTTCTGGGAGAAGGAGCCTGGTACCAACAGCCACAACCTCGCCGAAAAGGGGTCAGGGTCAGCACGGATCTCTCTGAACACCGACGACGCGGTCCCCCGGTTCATCGCGTATACGCATGAAGGATTGCGAAGCCGCTGGACGGCGCAGCCCGGGAAATATCGCGAGCTTGGTACTGCGGGAGATTGTATGGGTGCATACAATCTACCAATGGCCGACATTGCTGAACTGACCGCTGATGAGGTGGAGGCGTTTCGTCTTCGTTGCCAGGCGGTGCTCGAGGAGCACGCCACGGGCGGCGGGCGGGATATTGCCGTGGCTAAGGCGTTCCTTGCTGCTGTCAACGAGGCGGGCCTGGGCGGCATTGTCTACGGCACCGAGTTTGGCGGGGCAGGGCTAACCAAGGCCCACGACAAGATTTGGCGGGCTGAGAAGTCGAAGTTCCCGTCAATGGACAGCGAATTCGTGATCTCACATGGCATGTGCCTTCCGGTGATGAACGACTTCGGTACTGACGAGCAAAAGAAGCAGTTCATGCCGGCGATGATCAGCGGCGAGCACATGTGGTGTCAGATGTTCTCCGAGCCGGGCGCGGGCTCCGACGTCGCCAGTCTGCAGACGAAGGCGCTGCTCGACGGCGACGAGTGGATCATCAACGGCCAGAAGGTCTGGACGACCCTGGCACACAAGTCCGACTACGGCATCCTCGTTGCTCGTACCAACCCCGACGTTGCCAAGCACGCGGGCATCTCGATGTTTATGGTCGACATGAAAGCACCAGGCGTCGAGATTCGGCCCATCCACCAAATCGAC
The DNA here is from genome assembly GCA_938038785.1 of uncultured Acidimicrobiales bacterium. Lineage (GTDB taxonomy): Bacteria > Actinomycetota > Acidimicrobiia > Acidimicrobiales > SHLQ01 > SHLQ01. Next base: position 15,581 of record CALHTB010000066.1, on the reverse strand, counting down.
GGCGGAAAGCACTTCAACGAAGTCTTCTTCACCGACCTTCGCATCCCGAAGGACTGGCTGGTCGGCGAGCTCAACAACGGCTGGAACCAGGCCACCGCAATGCTCATGTACGAACGCGTCGCAATCGGCTCGATGGGCGGTGGAGATATCCGCCAGCCGAACTTCGACATGTTGGCCGAGTCGGCCCGGAAGAACGGCAAGATCGGTGACCCGGTCGTTCGCGACGAACTCATGCAGCTCTACGCCATGGAGACCTGCAAGTCGATGGTGGCTATGCGCAGCCGCGCCGAGATGAAGGCCGGCAAAGCCCCTGGGCCGGGTGGATCACTCGGCAAGCTCTCCGGCTCGATCATCCTTCGCCGTGTGCGCGAAATCGGCCAGAACATCCACGGCGTTGACTCGATTGCGTGGGAGCAGCCCGGCGATGTTGGCGAGCGCTTGAATCAGCACGTCCTCAGCAGCTTCCAGGCCGGAATCGCCGGGGGCACCGACGAGATCCAACGCAACATCATTGGCGACCGCGTCCTGGGGCTGCCTCGCGATATCTCCGTCGACAAGGGTGTGCCGTTCAACGAGCTCAAACTGTCGTGACGACGTAGCAGCACTACGGTCTTCGTATGAAACATGTCGTGCTGTTGCGGGGAATCAACGTCGGTGGCCACAACAAGCTGAAGATGGCGGCGTTGCGTGAGGCGCTCACCGATGCTGGTTTCGATGGCGTCCAGACCTACATCCAGTCCGGCAACATCGTCGTCGAAAGTGCCGATTCCTCTGATGTAGTTGGCGAACGTGTTCGAGCTCTCCTGAACGCGAAGTTCGACCTTGAGGTGCCCGTCGTGACTCGAACCGGCGCCGAGTGGAAAACGGCCATCGTCGATAACCCAACTCCTGAACGCGAGGTCGAACCAAAGCGGTTCCTCGTCTACTTCTGCGATGGCGAGCCCGAGGCGGCCGACTTCACCGACCACGCCCCCGACCAGCTCATTGCGAACGGCCGTGAGCTCTATGTCTGGTACGAGTCGGAAATCAGCAAGAGCAAGCTTGTCGTCAAAGTGATCGAGAAGCGAACCGGCGTGACGGCGACCGCCCGCAACTGGTCGACCGTGATGAAAATCGCTGACATGCTCTAGCTGACATCCGGGGTCAGACCCCAGATGTCAGTGAAGCAGTTTGTCTTCGAGTCGAGCGCGGGCCCAGAGGCCGAAGATGGTCATCGTGGCGAGAAGGGCGCCGATGTGCCAGAGGTCGTCCACCGCAATAGTCCCCAGCGCTAACGATCGGCATAGTGCGACGCCGTGATACAGCGGCGTCAGCTGGACGATCCACCGTACCCATTCTGGGTACACGGTGATTGGGTAGAAGGTCGCGGAACCGATGAACAACAGTTGGATGGCGAGGCCGAAGTAGTCGAAGTCGTTCCACGTGCGAACGAACGTCGTCGAAAAGATGCCAACCGCCGAGATGGCGAAACCGATCAGCGCCGAGACCGGAATGATCAACAGGCCCCACCAGCTCTCGATGAAGCCAAACGCCGTCGCGAGAACAAGAAAGGCACTTGAATACATCGTCGAGCGCAGCACCGACCATGCAACCTCGCCGAGGACGACGTTGGTGATCGACAGCGGCGTGGTGATCATGGCGTCATAGATCTTGAGGTAGTGCAGCTTGTAGAAGAAGTTGAACGTCGAGTCGAACGCTGCTGCGTTCAGCGCTGAGCTCGCAATCAGACCCGGCACAACGAATGCGGTGTACCCAATGAGCTTCCCGTCGACATCGATATCGCCGATGAACGAGCTGAGTCCCGTGCCGATTGCGATGAGCCAGAAGAGCGGTTCGAGAAATCCGGCGACGAGGATGATCCAGTCGCGCTTGAAGAAGATGATGTTCCGCTCGACCACCGAGCGCACGGCTTGCCGATTCGTCACGAGGGCCTGGGTCATCATGACGTGAGCGCCTTCCTGAACCCGGCGCGGGCCAAGATCCACCCGCCGACTATCCATACCAACAACACCGCAAGATGCCCTAGTGACGGACCAAGCGCTGCTCGTTCGTTAAGCAGATCGCGTGCGAGCTCGATGCCGTGATACCCAGGGAAGGCCTTCACGATGCCGGCGATGAAGTCGGGCATCGAATCGACCGGAGTGAAGGTGCCAGAGAATACGAAGAGAGGGGTGACGATGAGGCGGCTGATGATGGGGAAGGCCTTGTCATTCTCTTGGGCGGATGAGTAGGCGAGAATCGGCGACGCCGTGGCCATTCCGGTAAGTCCGGCGACGAACGGGGCGAGGAGCGCGGCCCAGCCGCTCCAGCCGATGACGAGCAGCAACACCACGAGGAATGCAAACGACGAGAAGGTCAGCCGTAAGAAGCCCCAAACCAAACGTCCGGTAAGAACATCGATGTACGAGGCTGGCGTTCGCACAGCGTTCTTGTACATGCCCTCCCAGCGAAGGGCGCCGAGCGCTTGCCACAAGCTGTAGAAACCGCCCTGCAACATTGCCGACCCCGCAAGAACTCCGGGGCCGACGAAGTGCACGTAGTCCTCGGTGCCGAGGGCTGCTGGGTCGTCGACCAGCGAGCCAACGCCCCAGCCGAGGGTCAACATAGTAAATACTGGGTTCAAGAACCCCGACAGCACAATGCTCATCCAGGCTTGCCTGGCCTGTCGGGCGTGGTGCTCGACAACGTGCAGGACGCTCGATGACGGAATCGTTGGAGCGGTCATTTAGTCGACCAGCTGACGGCCGGTGAGGGCCAAGAACACGTCTTCGAGAGTTGAACGCCGGATGAGCGACCCAGTCGGCTCGATGCCGAGCTCCTGGATGTGGCTGAGCGCTGCCCGTCCGTCATCGGCGTACAACAGAACCTTGTTGCGAAGCGTCTCGACCTGGAATGGGAGGTCTCCGTCGATGGTGACCCCTTCGGGTAGTCGAAGTTCGACCACTTCGGCGCTTGTCGACTCTTCGATCAGCGAGGTCGGCGAGCCGGAGGCGATGATCTTGCCGCCATCCATCACCACAAGCCGGTCGGCGAGTTGCTCGGCTTCGTCCATGTAGTGGGTGGTCAGCAGCTGGGTGACGCCACGCTCTTTGAGTTCGTACAAGCGATCCCACAGCAGTTGTCGAGCTTGCGGGTCGAGACCAGTAGTCGGTTCGTCGAGCAGCACCAGCTGCGGTTCGTTTACGAGCGCTCGGGCAATGGTGAGCCGTCGCTTCATTCCCCCCGAGAGTGTCTCGACACGAGCCTTGCTGCGGTCGGTGAGCTGGGCGAACTCGAGGAGGTCTTCGGCGCGCCTACCAGCATCGGACCACGACTGGCCGAAGTAGCGAGCGTGGATCATCAAGTTCTCACGAACTGACAGCTCGCTGTCGAGCTGATCTTCCTGGGGAACCACGCCAAGCTGCGATCGGATTTGGCGGCCATAGCCGGACGCGTCCATTCCAAGAACGTTCAGAGACCCCGACGTCGGCGGGCTTACCGTCGACACCATGCGCATCGTTGAAGTCTTGCCAGCACCGTTGGGCCCCAAGAGCGCAAAGGTCTCGCCCGACCGAATCTCGAGATCGATTCCATCAACAGCGACAAAGTCGCCAAAGCGCTTCGAAAGTGCTCGAGCCTCAACCGCCAATTCCATCAAGCCAACCTAGCCTCCCGGAGCTTCGCTCCTCCAGGGCTCAAATCCGTACGCCACTCGCTGCGCTCCCGGCTCCCTCGATTTCGCGCCTGCTGCGCCGGAGGCGGCGTCCAGTCGTTCGTCCCTCACTCCTTCCGGTGCTGGCGAGTCCTTCATGCGTATAGAGGCTCACGCGTTCAGCTGGAACTAGCTCCGCTGTCGCGCTGAACATCGACGACGCGGTTCCCCTGGTCCGTCGCTTATACGCATAGACGAATGCTTGCCGCGTGCGGGAGTGAGGGACGAACGACCAGGCGCCGCCTCAGGCGCAGCAGCCGAGCATCCAAAGCGAAGCGACGGTGCGACCGCTGGAGGGCGAAGCCCGGGAAACATCACATGCGGAAGCGGCGCGGGGAGAAGATAGACTCACCCGCATGTATGCCGTGATTAAAACTGGCGGTCGCCAGTACCGTGTCGAAGAGGGACAGGTTATCGAAGTCAACCGTCTGGGTGACGTTGACTCCACCGAATCCCTCACTCCAGTACTCCTTGTCGACGGAGACACCGTTCTCGCAACCCCAGACCAGCTGTCAAAGGCGTCGGTCGGGATCAAGGTTGTGGAAGACAAGCGTGGTCCAAAGATCAACGGGTTCACCTACAAGAACAAGTCCAACCAGCGCAAGCGTTGGGGACACCGCCAAGCACTCAGCCGCATCGAGGTCACCTCGATCAAGGCCGGCTAACACACCAACGCATTAGGAGCTTCTTTATGTCGAAGACAAAAGGCGGCGGTTCCACACGGAACGGTCGTGATTCAAACGCACAGCGCCTCGGCGTGAAGGTTTACGACGGTGGCGAGGTGAGCGCAGGCTCGATTCTCGTGCGCCAGCGTGGGACGAAGTTTCACCCAGGTCACAACGTTGGCCGTGGCGGAGACGACACCCTCTTCGCAACTGCCGATGGCAAGGTGAAGTTCGGTAAGCGCAACGGGCGCAAGCTCGTAGACATCGTCACCGAATAATCACCGCATAACATTTCGCTGAAACCAGCACGGTTGCGTGCTGGTTTTTGCGCGTCAGGGTACGTTTCTTTTGTGAGCAATTTTGTCGACGAGTGCAACATCAACGTGGAGGGCGGAACTGGTGGCGCGGGCTGCGTGTCGTTTCGTCGCGAAGCTCACGTGTCCAAGGGCGGCCCCGATGGCGGTGACGGCGGAAACGGCGGCAGCATCTGGCTTGTTGCCGACCACAATTCGGCGTCCCTGCTCAGCTTCCGCGACCATCCGCATCGCAAGGGCGGCCACGGAAAACATGGCAGTGGCAAGAAGAAGCACGGAGCTTCGTCACCCGATGTCGAAGTCGCCGTCCCTGAAGGCACCGTCGTCTACCACTTCGACGGCACCCAGCTCGCCGATTTATCGAACCATGGCGACCGCTTCTTGGCCGCTGCCGGGGGCGAAGGAGGTAAGGGCAACGCACGATTCCTCTCGAACAAGCGACGCGCTCCGGCCTTTGCTGAACAGGGCGAAGAGGGTGAGGAGCGGTGGCTTCACCTCGAACTCAAGCTTGTCGCAGACGTTGCGCTCGTTGGCTTCCCCAACGTTGGCAAGAGCACGCTGATATCTCGAATTTCTGCTGCCAAACCAAAGATCGCCAACTACCCGTTCACCACGCTCGAACCGAACCTTGGTGTCGTGCGCATCGACGACGACAACGATGACTTTGAAATGGTCGTTGCCGATATCCCGGGTCTGATCGAAGGCGCCGCAGATGGAAAGGGCCTTGGCCATCAGTTTCTACGACACGTCGAGCGAGCTCGCGTGCTTGTCCTCCTTCTCGACTTGGCACCGTGGGACGAGGTCGGGCCGAAACAGCAGGAGGAAGCGTTGCTCGCCGAGCTCGGCGCATATCAGCCCGACTTGCTCGAACGTCCTCGCATTGTCGTTGGCTCGAAGGCCGACATGGTCTCCGACGACCCGAACTATGACGGACTGCAGATCTCGTCGATCACCGGTGAAGGGCTTCCGGAGCTGCTCGGGCTGATGGCCGATGCCGTCAAGGAAACGCGAGCTGTTGAGGCGGAGATCGACAGCACCGAGATCGTCATCCACCGCCCATTCACCGAGACGATCTCGATCGAACAGCTCGACAACGGTCAATACGTCGTGCACGGACGTCAGGCGCTCAAGGCGGTCCGCCTCAGCGATTTGACCGACCCGTCGGCTCTCGAGCACATGCAAAACCGTCTCGATTCGATCGGGGTGTACAAGGCGCTGCGCAGCGAAGGGGCGCGCGAGGGCGACATCGTGCACATTGGTGATTTGTCATTCGAGTACGAGGAGGACATGTGAGTCGTGTCGTCGTCAAGATCGGAACGTCCTCGCTCACCGACGAGGCCGGAGTGCTCGATCGCCTAATTATCGATCGAGTCGCCAACGAGATTGCGCGTCTGCGAACCGACGGCCATACCGTCACCCTCGTTACGTCTGGAGCTATCGCCGCAGGTCTGCCGTTTCTCGGCATATCGGCCGATCAGCGACCCACCGATGCCGTCACCTTGCAAGCGCTTAGCTCGATCGGCCAGCCAGCGCTCCTGCGCACATGGTCAGAAGCGTTCGCGGCCTACGGGGTTGTCATTGGTCAGATCCTTCTCGCCCCGCACAACTTTGGCGACCGGGCGCAGTACTTACATGCGCGCTCGACGCTCAGCAGGTTGCACGAGATCGGGGTGGTTCCCCTCATCAACGAGAACGACGCGGTCACCGATGCAGAAATTCGCTACGGCGACAATGATCGGATTGCAGCGCTCGTCGCTCAGCTCGTTGACGCCGACACGCTGATCTTGCTCACTGATACCGACGGTGTGCTCACCGCCGACCCTCGCGAAGATCCAACGGCGACACTCATCGAGGAGATCGTCGAATTCGACAAACACCTCGAGTCCGTCGGCGGATCAGCAGGCACAGTTCGCGGCTCGGGTGGCATGGCTTCCAAGCTCACCGCCGCCAAAATCGCGGCGTGGTCGGGAGTGCGAACCGTCATTGCTAACGCTCGCCGCCTCAACGTGCTCGTCGACGCCGTCAGTGGCATCGAAGGCGTAGGTACCACGGTTCAACCGCGCTCAACCACACTGTCTGCTCGGAAACTCTGGATCGGGTTTGCCCGGCCCGCGGCGGCCACTGTGACCGTCGACGAAGGCGCAGCTGCCGCTCTTGCCGAGGGCGGGCGTTCGTTGCTCGCTGTTGGGGTCACCGGCATCGTGGGTGCCTTCGAAGCGGGCGATGCGGTCGACATTGCGACACCCATGGGGACGATCTTCGCAAAGGGCCTAGCCCGATTGTCGGCGGCCGACCTTCAAGCAGCACAAGCCAGCGCCTCACAATTTGGTGGCGGCGGAGCCGGTCAACGCACAACGGTGGTGCACGTTGACGACCTTGTACTGCTGGCCAGCTAACGAACGATCAAGCTAACGAGCGACGTGCGGGCGAACGGCTATGCGTCCGATGTGTCGTCTGGCGCGTATACCGGAGGAGCATCCTCAGGCGGAGCATCTTGCGGTGCGGCGTCGTCCTGCGTCGAGGCAGCATCAACAGCTGCAGCTGGAGGTGCTACAACGCCCATTTGCGACCGGATCTCGGCCAACCGCGCTGCCGCCTTCGACTCGAGAGCGGCCTGTTCGACCATTGCGGTGGCACCGGACAAATCGTCCTGGCCGTCTATATCGGCAAGTTCAGCGTGAGCTTCGGCTTGGGCGACGCGGTCGCCGATCTTGCCCTTGACCTCGTCGAACGATGGGGTCGAGGAGGCAGCGAGGTCGGCTTCGGCCATTTTCGCTCGCTCGAAGTCGGCTCGGAGCTCGGCACCCTTGGCCTTCATCTGCGTCATCTGAATCGCTGAGTCCGACGCGATCGACTTGGCTTCTTCTGATGCCTGGCGGGCCTCGATCAGTTCGACGTCGATGGCAGCGATCTGCGTGTCGATGTTGACGATTTCCTGCGAGATAATCCCGGCAGATTCGTTGAACCGCGCCGCTTTGTCAGCGTCGCCATCTCGAGCAGCTTCCTCCGACATCATCACCGCTTGACGCACGCGGGTGTTCAACTTCTCGAGCTCGCCGTATAGCTTGGTTCGCTGCCCCTCTAGCTGCTTCTCGTGGGCAATGATGTTTGTAGCGGACTGGCGCAGCGCCCGCACTTGCTCTGGCGTCATGACTAGCCCGCAGTGGCGGTAGTGCCACCCTCTTCGGGAGCGGTGGTGGTCGCCGTCGCTTCAGGGGCCGCAGTTTGGGCAGAGCCGACACCCAGCTGACTCTTGAGCTGCTCGAGGCGTGCCTTGGCTTCGGTTCCCTTCATTGCAGCTTCGATTTCGGCCATGCGGCCCTCGGTCGAAGAGGCATTGAGGTCACTTTCGGCATGGGCCTTGGCTAGGCGGCCTTCGATCTTCTCGCGGACCTGATCGAGCGATGGCGTATCGGAACCGACGGTTTCACCGAGAGACGACATTGCGTCGTTCATCTGTTCCTTCATCTTCGCCTGGTCGAGCTGGCTAAGGAGCTTTTGGCGCTCGGCAAGCTTCGTCTGGAGACGATCGGAGTTTGCCTGAACTGCGTTCTTGGCCTCGTTGGCAGACTGGGTGGCTTGCAAGTGCAGAGCTTTGAGGTCTTCGACCTCGGTCTCGACAGCGATGAGGCGGCCAGCGAAGGCTTCGGCGGCACTTGTGTACTCGATGGCCTTGGTTTCGTCGCCTCGTTGCATAGCTTCGTCGGCCATCAACACGGCTTGGCGGGCGTTGCCCGTGAGCTTCTCGTACTCAACCATGGCCTTGTCGAGGCGCATCTCGGTCTGCTTCTGGTGCGCAATGACGTTGGCGGCCTGTTCTTTCAGGCGCTGATGCTGGTCTTTGGACTCTCGAATTGCCTGCTCGAGCTGCACCTTCGGGTCAGCGTTCTTTTCGAACTCCGAGTCCGCTTTCGCGGTTAGGTACTTCCACCACTTCTTGAAGGTCTCAATCATGACTTGCACTGTAATACGTGGGAAGGGTGACTGTGGTCGCATTGCTGCAGGGAGTGCAACCCGCCACTAGCCGATGCGGAAACGCTTCAGTGGGCCGAGGAGAACAAGATCGATCTGGGGAACTCGTCGCACGTAACACACCGCCAGATACGTGAGCCCGGTGAAGCCCACGGCGAGGACCGCTGCAATTGGCGGCCACATGTCGTCGGTAACAAATCGCATGCCGATGGAAACGAGCGCGGCTGCAGCTAGGGCAGGCAATAGCGCCTTGAGCGGACGCAGCGGTGAGACACCGGGGACCGTCCTCGCAGCCAACCTCCAGAGCAACGTCGCTTCGACCCAGGCAGCAACCGCCGACCCGAGCGTGATGCCCATGGCACCGAACCGCAGCTTCTCCTTGGCCGTCCCGCCGTCATAGAGCGTGGGCAGCGCATCTCGAACGTCGGCGGTGCCAATCCTGTCGAAGAACCACATGATCGACGCAGCGATGGAGATCGAAATGATGACTCGAACGACCGCGATCTTTGCTGGGCCGGCGGTGTCGCCCTTGCTCCACATCACGTTTTGGGCGAGGCGTGAGACTGCGGAGGGGATGAGCCCAAGTGAGTAGGCGCCGAGGGCGAACCAGATAAGCAAGGTGTCGTCGGCGGTGAAGCGCCCGTATTCGAAGAGCGCTCCGATGATCTTGTCGCCGAGCGTGAGGTACGCGAGCGCGGTGAACGAGATGAAGAACAGGATACGGCCAAAGCCCGCTTGGGCTCGTTCTTTGATCTCGCCGGGGTTGGTCATGCGTGAGAGCTCGGGAAGCTCGGACGCGGCGACGCTCACCGCAAACAAGCTGATCGGCATGATGTACAGCACCTGTGCCTTGCCGAGCGCTGTCACGGCCCCCAACGTGAGAAGGCCGGCCAAGAACAGGTCGGCCAGAGCCGAGATCTGTACCACGCCGCGGCCCATAACCGCTCCGCCGAAGCGGCGCAGTACTTCCTTTACGCCTTCCCGCTTCAAATCGAGTTTGAACCGTAGGCCCTTGGTGAGCTTCCGCACGTTTGGCAGCTGCACGACGAACTGCAGAACCGAACCGGCGAAGAAACCCCAAGCGGCGACCCGCCCGAGGGAGCCGAGCACTTCGATGTTCGTGCTCACGTCTTCGAGGTCGCTCGCGTCGCCACTGAACTCGCCGACGCCGAAGAACAGCGCGGCGGCGGTGACCGAACCGATCTGGGCGATGTTCCACAGCACAGGTGCGACGTAGGAGAGGAAGAATTGGCGGTGACTGTTCAAGATGCCGAGGCACCATGCGGACAGGACGAGGAGGCCAGCAGAAGGGAAGATCACACGGATGAGCGAGACGGTCATGTCGAACCGTGCGTCGTCTCGCCACTGGCTCGCCATCACCGAAACGATCGGCTCGGCGAAGATCACCGAGAAGATGACAATCAGCGCAGCGACAAGAGCGAGAAGTGCAGCGACGGCTCCGGCGATTCGCCCGGCCTCTTCCTCGTCTCGTTCGAGTTCGCTCGAATACACGGGAATGAAGGATGCGCTGAGCGTGCCTTCGCCCAGCAACATTTGCAGCACGTTTGGTAGGCGGATCGCCATGTTGAACGCTTCGGACACGCCGCCGATGCCAAAGAAGATGCCGAAGATGAACTCGCGAACTAGGCCGGACAGGCGCGAGAACAGAATGCCAAGGGCCACGAGGGCGGAGGCGGAGCGCTTGGGCTTGCCGCCAGAGTCGGAGGGGGTTGGTTCGTCAGTGCTCACAGGGATCCTGGCCACGGTAGTTGCTACCTATCGGCACCAGGCTGACAGCACGTGATGATTCGAGGCCGCGTACAACCATATGGGTCCACGCCAAAAAGCTGGGTAAAGAGCAAGGCGGACGCCGCTAGCGTTTATGCATGGTTCTACGCTCGCTCATTGCTGGGACGCCGATCATTTATGGCGGAAACAAAACTACGGAGGTCTCTGTCGAGCTCGCCGCGGCGTTCGAGCCGGGTGACCACCTTGTCGTGGTCCAGACGACCGGCGATCTTCTCCATATCCCGGCCGAGGTGAACGCGATCGCGGCCGATGCCGTGACCGCTGCAGTCGAAGCGTTCCGTGCGCTGGGCTCGGTTACCGACGAGCAAATCTCCGACTTCTTCAATGCCTTTGCCGACCGCTTGGCCAATGACGCAGCCTTCGCACCGATCGCAACGGCAAACCTCGCCGACATCGACGCGGCCAAGGCCAAGGGTCGAAGTACCACCCGCCTCGAGCTCACCGACTCAATGCGCGCCGACATGATCGATGGGCTTCGAGGCTGGGCTGCACAGCCGTCGAGCCGAGGCACCGTGGTCGAAACCGTCGAGCACGACGGCTGGTCGATCGACCAGGTTCGTGCTGGTCTTGGGGTCGTTGGGTTCGTCTTCGAAGGGCGACCAAACGTCTTCGCCGATGCGTGCGGCGTGCTTCGCTCGGGCAACACTGTGGTGTTTCGAATCGGCAGCGACGCTCTTGGCACGGCTAAGGCCATCGTCGAACACGCCCTCGACCCAGCGCTTGACCATGCAGGCTTGCCAGCCGGATCAGCCAGCCTCGTCGCCAGCGCCTCCCGAGCAGCGGGCCACGCAATGTTCAGTGACGACCGTCTTTCGCTGGCGGTAGCCCGGGGGAGCGGTGCTGCCGTTGCCCAGCTCGGGGCAGTCGCACGCCAAGCGGGCATCGCAGTAAGCCTTCACGGCACTGGCGGCGCGTGGATGGTGGCCGATGCGACCGCTAACGCCGAGCGGTTCGCCACAACCGTCGCGAACAGCCTCGACCGCAAGGTATGCAACACCCTCAACACCTGTTGCATCGTGCGAGACGCAGCAGACCGGCTAGTTCCATTGTTTTTGTCGGCCATCGACGCCGCTGGAACTGATCGAGGAGCGACCACGAAGCTCCACATCGTCGACGACCAACGCGACACGGTTCCAGCCGAGTGGTTCGAGGAGGTGGCGATCGGTCGAGCCGAAGGCGATGTCACCGAGCCCCGCACGTCGACGCTTGGATGGAACGACCTCGGTCACGAGTGGGAATGGGAAGACAGCCCCGAGGTCACCCTCGTAATCGTCGACTCGGTCGACCATGCTGTCGAGTTATTCAATGCCCAAGCGCCGCGGTTCGTAGCCACGCTCATCAGCGAGAATGCCGAAGCCCACGACCACTTCTTCGCCACGGTTGACGCACCGTTTGTCGGCGACGGCTTCACCCGCTGGGTCGACGGCCAATACGCCTTCAACCGCCCCGAGCTCGGCCTATCGAACTGGGAGTTCGGTCGCCTCTTCGGCCGAGGCGGAGTCCTAAGCGGCGACAGCGTCTACACGCTCCGCAGTCGGGTTCGCCAGAGCGAACCGCTCCTGCGTCGCTGATTTTTCCCGGGCTTCGCCCTCCAGGGCTCAAATCCGTACGCCGCTCGCTGCGCTCCCGGCTCCCTCGATTTCGCGCCTGCTACGCCTGAGGCGGCGTCTGTTCGCTCCTCCGTCGCTCCCGCACGCGGCAGGCAGCCCTTCGTGCGTATAAGCGATGGGTCAGGGGAACCCGTACTGCGCTGAACGCTCAACGCCGGAGGCGGCTCCACCGATTAGTGCCCTGACCCCTTTGTGAAAGGGGTCAGGGTGGTTTCGATGCACCTGGCTGCGAATACCAGCAAAACCCGTGCAGATCTGCACGCTTTCCGCTGGTATTCGTCGGGGCAACCTGGCATCCGCGGCTGATCCAACCGCGTCAGCGGAGCTAAGTACAGCTGAACGCAGGAGCCTGTATACGCATGAAGGAATCGCCAGCTCCGCAGGGAGTGAGGGACGAGCGACTGGGCGCCGCCTCAGGCGCAGCAGCCGAGCATCCAAAGCGAAGCGACGATGCGACCGCTGGAGGGCGCAGCCCGGGAAATATCCATTTGGTGAGGACCGGGTGTGGCGGAAAGACACCGCTATCCTCAACAAATGGATCATCGCTTTGAGAGTGTCAACGAAGTCCGCGAAAAGCTGGAATCGGTTGACTATTTGGCTGACGATGCAATTGCTGGCATCGTCCATTTGTCCGATCGGCTCGAGAAGCCAATTCTGATCGAAGGGCCCGCCGGAACCGGCAAGACTCAGCTCGCGAAGTCCGTGGCCGAAATGACTGGCGCCAAGCTGATCCGACTCCAGTGCTACGAGGGTCTCGACGAAGCCAAGGCGCTGTATGAGTGGAACTACAAGAAGCAGCTGCTGCGCATCCAGGCCGACAGGAGTGGCGATAGCGACTGGAGCGAGCTTGAGGACGACATCTTCTCCGAAGAGTTCCTGCTCACCCGTCCGCTGCTCGAAGCAATCCGCGCCGAAGAGCCTGTGGTACTGCTCATCGACGAGGTCGATCGCGTCGAGATCGAAACCGAAGCATTGCTGCTCGAGATCCTCTCCGAATACCAGGTATCGATTCCCGAGCTCGGCACCGTTACCGCCAAGCAAATCCCACTGGTCTTCCTTACGTCGAACAACACCCGCGAGCTGTCTGAGGCCTTGAAGCGTCGCTGCTTGTACCTGCACCTCGACTACCCAGACATGGACCGCGAAAAGCAGATCGTGATGACTCGGGTTCCGAATATCACCGATCACCTCGCCGACCAGGTCGCCCGGGTTGTGCGCTCGATTCGTTCGCTCGAGCTGAAGAAGCACCCATCAGTCTCCGAGACGATCGACTGGGCTCGCACGCTTGTGCTCCTCGGCATCGACAAGATCGACGCTCAGACCGCAACCGACACGGTCAACATTTTGTTGAAGTACCGCACGGACATCGACAAGGCCGTGAAGGACATGAACGCCAACGCCGATAGCTACACGGGTAGCTAACCGTCATGACGACGGACTCGAACAGCAATATGGCGAACGGGACCGTGATTAGCGACTCAGCGGAGGCTGTCGGAGACGTCACCAACTCACCGCTGCTCGATCTGCTCACCGGCTTTATCGTCGAGCTCCGAAACGCAGGTCTGCCTGTGAGCCTGACGGAGAACCTGGACGCCATGGAGGCAGTGCAGCACATCCCGCTCGAAGATCGGGTGGCGCTGAAGTACGCGCTGGCGGCGACCTTGGTGAAGAACCACTCGCATTGGAAGGCGTTCGAGATTGTGTTCGACGTCTACTTCTCGCTTCGCGGCGAGGAATACGCACTGGACTCCGAGCTGCTCGATGGCCCGCTCGAAGATGACGATGAAGACGAGCAGTCGCCCGGTGGCGAAGGCAAAGGCGAGCAGGGCCAGGGCGGTTCAAACTCTGGCATGACTCCAGAAGAGCTCGCCGAGATGCTCTATAACGCGCTTGCCAACGGCGACGCATCGATGATGCGATCGATGGCCCGCGAGTCGGTTCGCCGTTACGCCGGTATGGAGCCGGGTCGTCCGGTCGGTGGCACGTACTACCTCTACCGCACTTTGCGAAACCTCGATCTTGATGGTGTGCTCGAGAAGCTGATGCAGCAGGAGCAGGACGAGTCGGGGGAGACCAGCGATTTCGAGCAACGCCTCCAGCGTGACGAATACAAAGATCGCATCGAAGCGCTCAAGAAAGAGATCGAAGCCGAAATTCGTCGCCGCCTTGTCGCTGATCGTGGTGTCGAGGCAATGGCTAAGACGCTGCGTAAGCCGCTGCCTGAAGATGTCGATTTCATGCACGCCAGTCGTGAAGAGATGGCGAACCTCCGCAAGGCGATCTACCCGCTTACTCGCAAGCTTGCCGTTCGGCTTGCTCGCAAGCGGCGTCGGGGTCGCAAGGGCCCGCTCGATTTCCGCCACACCATCCGTACGTCACTGTCGTACGGCGGCGTGCCGGCCGAGCCAAAGTTCCGCAACCCGCGGCCGAAGAAGCCCGAGATCATGGTTATTGCCGATATCTCAGGTTCGGTCGCCGCGTTCGCTCGGTTCACGCTGCACCTGGTCTATGCGCTGTCCAGCCAGTTCACGCAGGTCCGCTCGTTTGTCTTTATCGATGGACTCGACGAAGTCACCGAGTATTTCGAGCAGACCGACGACATCACCGAAGCCATTCATCGGGTGAACAGCGAAGCCGATGTCGTGTGGGTCGATGGCCACAGCGACTACGGCCATGCGCTCGAAGTGTTCTGGAACGCGTACGGCAAAGACGTCGGGCCGAAGACATCGGTGCTGATACTTGGCGACGCGCGAAACAACTATCACGCACCGAACAGTTGGATCATCAAGGACATCAAGGAACGGGCTCGCAACGTGTTCTGGCTGAACCCCGAGCCAAAGAGCTACTGGGACACCGGCGACTCGATCATTGGTGAGTACAGCCAGTACTGCGATGGGATCTTCGAAGTACGAAACCTACGCCAGCTCGAATCCTTCGCTGACAACCTAGTGTGACCTCGGCGCCAGCGGCTCCGTGCCGTTCGCTTCGCTCTCTAAACGAGTTTCGTCTCTGGCGATCCGAAACGTCGCGCCGTCCTGGCTGACGGGCCTACGCTTGCAGGGGTGGTAGCGAATACGTTCACGAAGTGCGTTACACCCGTCGGCGAGGGGCCTCGCGAGCTGTTCATTGTCGAAGGAATCTCGGCTGCGAACGCTGCGGCGGTCGCTCGGGACCCGCACAGTCAGGCGATCCTTGCGGTGCAAGGCAAGCCAATGAACGTAGAACGAGCATCCGACAAGGAGATCTTGGCCAACGACAAGCTACGGTCCATCGTTCGCACAATTGGCGCCTGGTGTGGCGATGCGTTCGACCTTGACTCGGTGCAGTACGACCGGGTGCTGATCCTTACCGACGGTGATGCCGACGGCATCCATGCAAGCGCCCTGTTGCTGCTGGCGTTCGACTACCTCATGCCCGAGCTCATCTCGGCAGGGCGCCTCGAACGAGTCCGAGCACCGCTATTCGCCATCGACGCCGACCAGCTCGACGACATCGTCTACGCCTACTCAGCGCCGCACCG